>WRNQ01000038.1 GCA_009776565.1 Synergistaceae bacterium
TGCGCTGCATTCTGTGATTTTGCTAAACATATAGCGACTATTGCTTCAAAGTCCGAAAACATATCAGAACTTTTTACATATATAATGAATGTAATGGGATACGAACAAGTGCTGCGGGCCGAATATCCGGACGACTGGGAAGATAGAGCCGGAAATATTGAGGAACTTCGTTCTTTAGTTCCTCCGGAAGGGAATCTAACCGAAATTCTTGCTGAAGCGGCGCTTTTTACCGATCTGGAGAGTAAGACACAATCAGATATGCATAAAGTAAATATGCTTACTCTGCATTCTGCAAAAGGATTAGAGTTTCCGGTTGTATTTATTGTAGGAATGGAGGAGGCTATCTTTCCGAATTTCAGGGCTTTCGACGATTCTTCTCAAATGGAAGAAGAACGGCGTTTATGTTATGTCGGCGTCACCAGAGCGGAAGAAAGGCTTTTTTTGACTGCCGCGCGCTCAAGAAGACTTTTTGGTATGACATATGGAAAAGGTTTTTCACGCTTCATTTACGAAATACCGGAAGAATTGAAAACAACATTTGATCAGGGAGAGGACAACGTAAAAAATGTGGGTTACGGCAATTACAGGCGATATTGGCGCCGGTAAGTCAACTGTCGCAAAGATTTTTGAAGAGATGGGAGCTTTACGGATTGACGCGGATCAGGTTGTAAAAGAGTTATGGCGAAATGAAGAAATTATTTCTAAAGCTGTGGAACGATGGGGAGCACAGATTATTGAAGGAGGAAATGTAAATTTAGGAGCGGTAGCTGACATAATATACAGTGATGTAAACGAAAATCGCTTTGCGTGCGAATTATTACATCCCCAGGTTATGCAGAAAATAGAGGACACAATAAAGATTTCGGATGGATGGATAGTTGTTGAAATTCCGCTTTTATTTGAGTATGGCGTCCCTGCATGGGTCAACAGAACAATTTTCGTTACGGCGCCACAGTTGGTCCGTGAAAGTAGATGTTATTCCCGTGGCTGGAATGAGCTGGAAATCAAAAGAAGAGAGTCTTTTTTCCACACGTCCGAAGAGCGGAAAAAAAAGTCCGATTTTCTCATAATAAACGATTGTAGCCATGAGGAACTTAAGCTAAAACTCTCNAAACTTGCCAAAATGTTCGCCGAACGCGCAAAAAATACAATTGACGCGTGTCTCACTCGCAAAACAGTTGATTTATTGCGCATAATTGGATATTATGCTGAACAGATAAAAAAACGAGCATTCCTTGTGGGAGGGGCAGTCAGAGATATATTCCTGAACCGCAATACGTCCGACATAGATGTAGTTATTGAAGGCAACGCTATAACCATACTTCATGATTTGTATTGGAAAGAGTGCAGACAAAAAGACTGGGATATGAATTTTTATAAACGCTATGGAAGCGGCACTTTGATAAATAAGATATCAGGACAGCGAATTGACCTGATTTCCACAAGAAGCGAGTTTTTTCCGATTCCCGGGAAAAAACCCAGGATGAAACCGGCGGATATAAAAGGGGATATCGAAAGACGCGATTTTACGATAAACTCAATAGCCATATCAATAATTAAAAGCGACTGGGGAAGTGTATTTGATCCATTCGATGGAAGGGCGGATATTAAGGCAAGACTTTTGAGGGTATTGCATGATAGAAGTTTTATTGACGATCCAACTAGAATTTTGCGTGGGTTACGTTTTGAGCAAAGACTAGGATTTAAATTTGAAGAACATACATTTAAGCTTCTTTTGCAGGCAATAGAACAAAATGTGTTCTCTACGGCTATACCCGCAAGGATGGAAAAAGAATGGAATTTATGTTTTACGGAAAACCCAACATCAATAAAAAATCGTCTTGCTGATTTGGGGCTTGACCCGGATTTTATGGAATCTGTTTATAACGCTAAAAATACTGAACAAGAGGAAAGTAAATGCCAAGACAATTAGACTTTTACAATTTACTTATAAGAGTTCCCGCTGTTTTATTTGCGATTTCTTTTCATGAATTTTGTCATGGATATGCTGCTAAACTTTTGGGGGACAGGACAGCGGAAATGCAGGGAAGGTTAACTCTTAATCCGCTGAAGCATTTTGATCCTGTAGGTGCGCTAATGCTGTTGTTTGTTGGATTTGGATGGGCAAAACCCGTTCCCGTAAACTCAAGATATTTTAAACATATCAAACGGGATATGTTTATCGTATCGATTGCCGGAATAGCCGGCAACCTCTTGACTGCGTTTGTGTTCGTAATGATAAAAAAAACGATGCCGGTGTCTGTTAGTATGAATTTGGGTATGGCAGGATTTCTTTTTATCGAATATATGATATTTATAAACGTCGGTCTTGCGGCTTTTAATATAATTCCCATTCCACCGCTTGACGGGTCAAAAATCCTTTATGGGTTCATTCCTTTTAGATGGCTGAGGTTCTACTATATGCTTGAGCAATACGGTTTTATAATTCTATTAGTATTAGTCTTCACTAGATTAATTGATATTATAATGTTACCGGTTATGAGATTTTTTCTATTACTTGTCGGATACTTTAATTAGTGGTAAATAATTTAATAATGTATATAGGGGGGAGGACAAATGAGGATAAAATGGAAATTCGAGGATAACGGCCCTAAGTCTTACTATAAGAATTCTGAACCTTGGAAAAAACAAAGTCCCAAACAAAGTATTCTATACCAAATTCTTAAAATAATACTTGCTATAGTCGCATGCGGTATTATAATAATAGTAGCTTTCAGTTACCAGGGATACGACTGGAACCAATCGGGGTTTCGATATATCCGGGATATAGTTGCAGCACGGCTTGGGATATTCAGATAAAACAAATTAGAGCTAATATGATATTTAAGTGTAATTTAACGGGTAATCCCTTGACGGATTAGTGTTTTTACGGTAAAAGTATCGTTGTTTATTATTTTGTTCACAGATTACGAAATAATATTGGGAAGGAGGTTAGAATATGACAAAGGCGGAGCTAATAGATGCAGTGGCAAAGAAAACTGCTTTTACAAAGAAAAATGCCGGGTCGGCAGTTTCTGCCGTAATTGACTCAATTTCAGAGGCGTTAGCATCACATCAGAAGGTTCAGTTGGTTGGTTTTGGTACATTTGAGGTACGAAGACGCGCGGCGCGCGAGGGTAGAAATCCTCAGGACCCAACAAAGAAAATTAAGATTCCGGCAAGAGACATTCCTGCGTTTAAACCTGGGAAAGCTCTGAAAGACAAAGTACTCAAGTAATCACAAAATGATTGAGTATGGTTTTATTCCGAACGAGGCAAAGCTTGGTTAATTGAGCTATTGCCTCTTCTATTTTAAAGTCTTGACTACTTACTCATAAAAGAATATACTACCTATTAATCATAGTTGCTATTAAGACCAGATAACATTTTTTTAGTCAGAGGAGAATATGATCAGCTCAAAAAAATCACGTCAGGTGAGACTATCTGAAATTATAGAAAATGATCCGCTTACCACGGATGAAGAATTAGCTTTAAAACTTCATGTAAGCGTAAGCACGGTGCGCTTGGACCGTGCTTTACTTGGTATTCCCGAGTTGCGCGAAAGAACAAAAAAACGGGCGCAGGAAGCAATAAGCAGATTGCGTTCTTTAACTCTGAATGAAATCATAGGGGAGTTACTTGAACTTGAACCTAATAAGTGGGCTTTATCAGTCCTGAGAGCTACGCGTGATATGGCTTTCCGCAATACTAAATTAATCTGGGATCACTACATTTTCGCTCAGGCCAGTTCAATAGCGGTGGCAGTGATNGGGGCTGATACAGTTATCGTAGATTCAATGCGCGGAGAATGTAAAGGACATGCTCATGTTGGCGAAGACCTGGTNGCCAGAGCAAAAGTNGGAGTGAATAAAGAAGGGACTACNATTGTAAGTGTCCGTACAAAAGTCGCTGANCAGGAAATTTTCGTAGGACGTTTTATAACAAAAATTTTATCCTTAAATAGCTAACAGGTATGACGGAGTTGTTTATCTCATGAAAAACTATAATAATATAACAATTGCAATTGACGCTATGGGAGGGGATAACGCGCCGCACGAAATATGTAAGGGAACGCAAGCTGCATGTAAAGAATTTGATGATACTAATTTTGCGTTAGTGGGAGACACCGGGCAAATAAAGAAGTGTCTTGAAGGATACTCAGCTTCAGATATGTCTCGGATATCCATAGTACACGCTGATGATTTCATAGAAATGGACGATAATCCGACGTTGTCAATAAGAAAAAAACGCAGATCAAGCATGCGGCTCGCAATGGAAATGGTGCGGTCGGGAGAAGCTCAGGGAGTAGTTTCCGCCGGAAATACCGGGGCAATTGTTGTAGGCGGCGTTCTGGTCGTTGGCAGGTTGCCGTCAATTGATCGCCCCGCTCTCGGAGTTCCATTGCCAACCGTGAACAGATCTACTTTTTTGCTTGATGTTGGCGCGTCTGTGCGTTGTAAGACTATAAATTTGTATCAATACGCGCTGATGGGAAATATATATTCTCATAAGGTTTTAGGCGTCGATAATCCGATGGTTTCACTCTTATCCAATGGAAGCGAGGATATCAAAGGGGATGATGTCGTATCAGAAGCGCGGGAAATGCTTTTGAAAACAAATTTAAACTACACAGGCTATATTGAAGGAAATGATATTGTAAACGGTACGGCTGACGTGGTGGTTTGCGACGGATTTATGGGAAATGTTGTTCTCAAGTTCGGGGAAGGGATTATGTCGGCAGCGCATTCGATAATAAAAGAAGAGATGGGACAACGATTTCTTCCAAAAATTGGAATGATATTCATGTTTCCTATGGTCAAGGCTTTGTGGAATCGCTTTAATTATGAAAAATATGGTGGTACTCCTCTTCTTGGAGTTGATGGAGTTGTTATAAAAGCGCACGGGCGCTCAAAAGCCCCGGCAATTTTAAGCGCTTTAAAGACAGCTCGTAACCTTGTAAAAAAAGAAGGAGTCGAGCTCATTCGCAAAGAATTGGAGTGATTTATCTCATGGAACAACAAAATAGAGTTAAAACTTTACTAAGTATAAAGTATCCGATTCTACTGGGCGCCATGGCATGGATAGCGGACGCGCAACTTGCTGCTGCTGTCAGTAATGGCGGCGGGCTTGGAGTGATTGCTGCGGCAAACATGCCGCCCGATCTTTTAGAAACAGAACTTATAAAAATTAAAACTCTTACAGATAAGCCGTTTGGNCTNAACATCATGTTAATGTCGCCTACTGTAGATGAAGCCTTGAAACTTGCCAAAAAACACAAAGTCCCTATTGTAACGACAGGAGCGGGTAGCCCGGGTAAAGTGTTGAAGGAATTGTCGCCAATCGGAGTGTTGGTAATTCCCGTTATTGCTTCAGTTGCTCAAGCGAAAAGAGTTGCAAAACAAGGCGCTGATGCTGTAATAGCTGAAGGAATGGAAGCGGGAGGGCATATAGGCGAGATTACTACAATGGTACTGGTTCCGCAAATAGTTGATTCCGTTGAAATCCCTGTAATAGCTGCCGGCGGAATAGCTGACAGCAGAGGAACAAAAGCGGCTTTTGCGCTCGGAGCTGAAGGAATTCAGGTTGGGACACGATTTTTATGTTCGAATGAATGTAGCGTACATGAGAACTACAAAAAAGCAATCCTTAACGCAAGGGACAGAGATACAACAATAACAGGACAAAGAACCGGACACCCCGTACGCTGTATCAGAAACAAACTTACCGCAGAATTTGATACTCTTGATAAGCGCCAGGCGGGAATAGAAGAAATAGAAAAGCTTGGAACAGGACGATTAAGGGATGCTGTGAAAAATGGAGACGTTGAATGGGGCTCATTAATGGCTGGGCAATCATCTGCAATGGTAAACAAAATTCTGCCTGCGGCTCAGATTATTGAAGGTTTATTTAAATTCTAAGGAGTTGAATGAGAAATGAAAGAGTACGCGCTCGTTTTCCCCGGGCAGGGAGCTCAAGAGGCAGGAATGGGAAGTAAACTATACGAAAGTTTCAGTTCAGCTCGCGATGTATTTGACGAAATAGATGATTCGCTTGGATTTGCTTTATCCCGTACCATTTTTGAGGGACCTGAAGAAGATCTTATGCTTACAGCATTTGCACAACCGGCAATTTTGGCCGTTAGTATAGCATCACTTAGGGTGCTGCAAAATGAAATGTTGGGGAATTCTTTTCCAATGCCAGCAGTTTCAGCCGGTCACAGCCTTGGGGAGTATACAGCTCTTGTTGCGGCGGATAGCATATCATTAAGAGACGGAGCGCTGCTGGTTCATTTACGTGGAAAATGGATGCAAGAAGCTGTCCCTGAAGGAAGAGGCGCAATGTACGCGATTCTTGGAATTGAAGCGGAGGTAATCAATGAAATTTGTGCTATAGTTGCTCCAAATGCTGAATGTCAAGCGGCAAATTTCAATTCTCCGGGGCAAATAGTAATATCCGGTGAAGTTACGTATGTTGAAAAAGCGGTTGATCTGGCAAAACAGAGAGGCGCCAAAAAAGCTATCAAACTTAATGTCAGTGCGCCTTTTCATAGCAGGCTAATGCGCCCGGTAGCCGACAGATTACAATATCAATTCGAAAAATGTAAATGGAAAACACCTAAGTTCCCGGTAGTGAGTAACGCATGGGCTAAACCGGTTTCAAAAGTTGAAGATATTCTTAAAATGTTGTATGAACAAAGTTATAGCCCTGTTTTATGGCATGATTCAGTGTTGGAAATCTGTAAAAATGGCGTACAGAATTTTGTGGAGTTAGGACCGGGTAACGTATTAGCCGGGCTTATAAAGAGGGCGCAAAAAGGTCTTAACTGTATTTCAGGCTCAACGCCGGAATCTCTTGAAACTATAGCTGAATATTTAAATAGTACAGAGGATAATTAGAATGGAAAAAATAGCTCTTGTAACAGGCGCGGGAAGAGGAATAGGAAAAGCTGTTGCTATTGAATTAAGTGCTATGGGATTCCAGGTTGCCGTTAATTTCTTTAATAGCGAACGCGCCGCAGATGAATTATGTCATGCAATATCTGAAAATGGCGGAAAAGCAGCTGCATTTAAAGCCAATGTTGGCAATAAGCTTCAAGTTACAAATATGTTTGAAACAATTGAAAAAGAAATGGGCGCCTCTCCTCTCTTAATAGTGAATAATGCTGGAATAACAAAAGACAACCTACTCATGAGGATGAAGGATGATGAATGGGATTCCGTGATACAAGCTAATTTAAATTCTGTTTATTACTGTACTCGCGAAGCAATCCGTGGGATGTTGAGAGCAAAATGGGGGAGAATAATTAATATTGCCTCAGTCGTTGGTTTAACAGGCAGCCCCGGGCAATCAAATTACTGCGCCTCAAAGGCTGGTATAATTGGGTTTACAAAATCTATCGCCAGGGAATACGGCGGCAAAGGAATAACGGCGAACGCAGTGGCGCCAGGTTTTATCGAAACTGATATGACAAACGCTTTGAAAGAAGAGCTTAAGGCTTCTTTCCTTTCGCAAATCCCTGTAGGTCGCGTAGGTCTGGCTGTAGATGTTGCAAAAGCAGTTGCTTTTTTTGCTTCTGAGTCGTCTTCTTATATTACCGGTCAAATTTTGGCAGTTGACGGCGGAATGACAATGTGTTAGGTTCTTTCATTATTATTTTAAAAAATGAGAAAAGAAACAAATCAAAGTAAAATTTCGAAAACACAGATAGGGGGTGAGTTAAATGAAAAAGGAAGAGATTCTTGGAAGACTAAAAGAAATAATAATGGATCGACTTGACGTTGAAGAAGACCAAATAGTCCCGGAAGCCTCATTTGTAGAAGACCTGGGAGCAGATTCGCTTGATATCGTGGAATTAATAATGGGGATTGAAGAAGAATTTGATATCGAAATTCCTGATGAAGACGCAGAAAAGCTTACTTCAGTTGGGGAAGCAATGAACTATACTCTCAGCAAAATAGAGGTTGTTGAATAGTTTTAAAATGGAGGAGGCCAACAAAAGTTGAGCCTCCTTTTTGAAAGGAGAACTTTAGATGAGAAGAGTGGTCATCACTGGTCTAGGTCCCGTAAGTCCAATAGGAATTGGAAAAGATGACTTTTGGAAAGCTTTGCGCGAGAAAGTAAACGGTGTTGGACTGCTTACAGAAGTGGAGCTTTACGATTCACCAATAAATTTTGGCGCGGAAATTAAGAACTTTGATCCAACTGTATGGATGGATAATAAGGAAGCAAGAAGGTCGGACAGAGCGATTCAGTTTGCTGTGGCAGCTTCCGTGTTGGCAGTAGAAGATGCTAAACTAGATACGAGTAGTCTTGACCCATATAGATTCGGAGTTTATGTCGGAAGCGGACAGGGTGGAATATCAACATCTTTTGACCAATTTAAAATAATGCTTGAAAGAGGCGCCAAGAAAATAAGCCCGTTTTTTATTCCTATGATGATAAGCAACATGTCAACAGCTTATGTAGCAATCCGGCACAAAGCAAAAGGACCTAACCTGTGTGTTGTAACAGCATGTGCGACGTCAATACACAGTTTGGGAGAGGCGTATCATGCAATAATCAGGAACGATGCGGACGTAATGATTTCGGGCGGCACAGAAGCAGGACTAAAGGCTATTTGCCTTGCCGGATTTGCTTCAATGAAAGCTCTTTCAACCAGGAGAGAAGCGCCGGAAAAAGCTTCCCGTCCGTTTGATAAAGACCGTGATGGGTTCGTTATGGGCGAAGGCGCCGGCGCGCTTATACTTGAAGAATATGAGTTTGCCCGAAAACGCGGGGCGCATATCTATGCAGAACTTGTTGGATATGGGACTTCATGTGATGCTGAGCATATTACAGCGCCGGCTGAGGATGGAAATGGAGCGGCTTATGCTACTCAAAAAGCGCTCTTAATGGCGGGATGGAAGACGCAAGATGTTGATTACATTAATGCGCATGGAACCTCCACCCCACTTAACGATAAAACTGAAGCTTTAATGATTAATAACATTTTCGGAGAACATACCCCGGATATTGCGGTAAATTCCACTAAATCGTTAATTGGGCACTGCCTTGGCGCCGCTGGAGCTCTTGAAACAATAGCGACTATTCAGGCTTTTGAAGAAGGTTATATTCACCCTACCCTTAATTATGAAATTCCTGATCCGGAGTGTAGTCTTAATGTGATAACAGGAGATGGGCTGAAGAAACCAATAAAACACGCGCTAATCAATAGTTTTGGATTTGGCGGACACAACGGCGTTATTGGAATCTCCAAAATATAATGAATGCTGAACAACTTGCGTCCAGAGAGAAAAAACTACGTCATTTTGAGAGTAAACTAGGTTACACATTTCATGACAGAGAGCTTCTGGAACTAGCTCTCTGTCATTCTTCATACGCTAATGAGAATGGACTCCCAAACTCAAATGAAAGGCTTGAATTTTTGGGCGACGCTGTGCTTGAGCTTTCCGTTTCCCATTTGTTGTTTAATTCGTACATCAACTCAACAGAAGGAGATCTTACCAGGAAAAGGGCAAATATCGTCCGCCATGAATCTCTTGTAATTTGGGGACAATACATGGAGATTAGGGACATAATTCTGAAAGGAAAATCTTTGCGTAATTCATGCCCTGATTCGATTTACTCAGACGCTATAGAGGCAGTCATTGGAGCTATTTATATTGATGGAGGATATGACGAGGCATTCAGGGTAGTTAAACGGCATGTCGCATTTTTACTAAAGAGTGATGACGACTTCGACTCAAAATCACAACTTCAAATACTTCTACAAATAAAAAAGAATGAAGTCCCGATTTATGAGATAATATCCGTGGAGGGTCCTGACCATGCACCAATATTTAAAGTTAAAGTTATAGTTGACGGGAAAGAGTGGACGGGGCAAGGCGCGTCTAAAAAGGCGGCGGAAACTTCTGCGGCTGGCAAAGCTTTAGAAGAACTGGAAAATATTTATTAGGGGCGAAAGCCACATGAAGAAAATTGTTAAGGTTTTGTTTTCATTTTTTATTATATTATTATTTACCACACGCTCATTTGCTATGGATATAGTCACTATTTCTCCATGGGTTGCGGTTTTATCACACTTTATAGGAGGAATAAAAGTAAATGTAACTTCGCTGACTTCGTGGGATGATAACAGAGTGAGCCGGGCCCGTATAAGAAACTTGATTAAAACTGATACAAACATAATAGCTCTAGACAGTTCCGAAATAATTAAAATTGGCTTGGATGAAAAAGACTATACGAATATTCGTTTTTTATATGAGAATGTTCCTTTTGAAGAGAGCGAAAGCGACAAATATTTTGGGGATCCGTCCGTTCTTCCTTTTATTGCTCAAAGACTTTTACCTGTATTATCTTCTTTGGACCCCGAGAATTTTTCTTACTACCAAAGGCGCCTTGCGGAATTTCAGACAAGATTGAGCAGCACTATCCTTGCAGGAAGAAATCTTTTAAAAGGACAAAAAGTCCTTGACCTGACTTACAGCAGCGGATATTTCTTAACGGCTGCAGGCTGCAGCGTTATAAAACCGGATGAAGCGGATATTGAAGACTGGATTCATCAAAAGCAATTTGAAAAACTTAATGAGCTTGTTACGAACAGTCAAAAAGAAAACAGATTAGTGATAACTGATGCCGCTGCTCCCAAGACTATCCGAACAGCATTGAACGCATTTCCAAATAT
The DNA here is from genome assembly GCA_009776565.1 of Synergistaceae bacterium. The sequence continues at coordinate 10,685 of WRNQ01000038.1, forward strand.
CGTTGTATTGCAACGACCCCCATTGGATCAGGATTTTTTGGCTTTTATACATGATCAATATTTAATTATATGGAATGAAGTCAAGGATAAAATCAAATAATGGACAAGCTTTATGATGTTAGTCCGGAGAATGACGCAACGAATGAAGAGGAGACAGAAAATTTTAATACCGCCATTCGTTTAGTATCCAATGAAAATCATAGAAGACTTGATATTTACTTATCAAAGCAACTCTGGATAACGCGAAATTACGCACAACAAATAATACGTAAATCACAAATAACTTCTGGCGCTGCAAAACTTAAACCTTCTTCTCCAGTATCCGAAAACCAGGAATTTGTAATAGATATGCCACCGGTTGAATTTCTTGAACTTACGCCTGAATATGTGCCATTTGATGTCGTTTATGAGGACAAATACATAATTGTGCTGAACAAACCTTCCGGCGTAGTAGTTCATCCCGCCCCGGGAAACTGGACGAATACTCTTGTTCATGGACTCCTGTTCCGCTACCCCGATATTTCGTGCAACAACACCGCCCGCCCGGGAATCGTGCACCGTCTTGACGCCGCAACTTCAGGTCTGATGGTTGTGGCGCGCGATTCAAAGGCAATGGAAAATTTACAAAAGATGTTTCAAAATAAGGAAATCAACAAAACGTACATTGCACTTGTGAACGGCAATATAAAAAATTCCGGGGGAGTTATCGACGCGCCTATTGCCAGAGATCCCAAAGACAGGCATAAAATGGCAATTGTTCAGGGCGGTCGCAACGCAGTGACGAAATTTAAAAGGCTTTGGTCAAACAAGAATTATTCATTAGTTACATGCCAGTTGATAACAGGAAGAACGCATCAGATACGNGTTCATTTTGAAGCGATTGGATACCCGCTGGCAGGAGACAGAGTATACGGGAAAAAAAAAGCCGATGAGACAATAGCAAACCTGGACAGAGTTTTCCTTCACTCATGGAAACTCGAATTCCAACATCCCATAAATGGAAATAATATGTCCTTCAGATGTACATTACCGGAAGAACTAAAAGATGCATTGAAAACGCTGATTACATAATCAGTGGTCAGTGGTCAGTGATTAGTGGTCAGTAAAAGACAAAGAAATCTCTCACAG
>WRNQ01000039.1 GCA_009776565.1 Synergistaceae bacterium
AAATTAATAAGTTGATTTTCTTCCGCACAGTGTCATAATAACAAAGTAGGGGCGGGTTTCAAACCCGCCCTGGGAGGGTTTTCAAACCCGCCCTTACAAACTATCGTATTGGGGCTGTTGTTTTGTTATTACAAACTCTCGTCACGGGGTTATCTATTGGCGGAATTTATTCTCTGATGGCAGTGGGTTATTCTCTTGTGTTCAGCGTTTTGTCTTTCAGTAACTTTGCACATGGCGCTGTCATAATGCTCGGAGCATACATAGGGCTTGGGTTGGCTTCAAAATTAAGTCTTGGACTGGGGCTTGTGATTTCAGGCAGCGTGGTCGGCGCAGGCGTAATTGCAGTGCTAAACGAGCGGCTTGCTTACCGTGCGCTTCGCCGCAGAGGAGCGCCGTCGCTTTACCTTATGATAAGCGCCATGGGCTGTTCGGTCTTTCTTGAAAATATGGTTTATGCGACAATAGGCTCAAGATTTTATTCATTTCCTGAATTCTTCAAACGTCAAGTTGTGGAAATCGCGGGAAGTTCATTGAGTTTACTTGATCTTGCGGCTTTCGTCATATCGCTGCTTTCAATTTGCGCCCTCCATATATTTATCAGGAAGACGCGTATGGGAATTGCAATACGCGCCGGCGTGGACGACCTTACGATGTGCTCGCTGATGGGGGTGAACACGGACCGTCTTATTGCCGTTGTCTTCTTTCTTGCAGGAGCTTTTGCGGGAATAGCGGGAATATTTCTCGGAATAAAATATCTTGTATATCCAACAATGGGCTGGGTAACCAACAAAGCATACATAGCCGCTGTCATTGGCGGGCTTGGGAGCCTCCNCGGCGCGCTTATCGGAGGACTGATACTGGGAGTGCTTGAAACATTTGTTTCCGTATACATATCAAGCGTAATGCGGGACGTATTCAGCTTTGCCCTTCTGATAACCCTGCTTATCTGGCTTCCAAACGGATTGCTGGGAATAGAGACGGAGGAAAAGGTATGAGCGTCAACATGGCATACATGATTTTACAAGATATTTCCAACTACATGCCCTACATGATTTCAATATGTATGCTCGTTGGGATAAATATGATAGCTGTAATAGGTCTTTCAATTTTTACAGGTTTTACGGGACTTTTTTCGCTTGGTCACGCTGCGTTTGTAGGAATTGGGGCATACATATCAGGTGTGCTTACTTATTATGAGTACACCAATTTTTATTTCGCGTTAATTGCCGGAATGGCAGGCGCGTCTGCCGCAAGCCTTATTATAGGGATTCCCACGCTACGCGCGCGTCTTCGCAGCGATTATTTTGCAATAGCAATTTTAGGATTTGGAGAAGCTTCACGGGTAATACTGGAAAATCTCCAAATTACAAACGGCGCAAGAGGACTGCCGGGAATTGAGGAGTATACAACGCCGGAAGTACTATTATTTGCCATTGCGGGGACGCTGTTTTTCGCCAGAAACTTTCTTAAATCAAGATACGGTTCCGCTTGTATAGCAATAAGAGAGGACAGTATAGCTGCTGAGATGAGCGGAGTAAACCTTTTCCGGACGCGGCTACTGTCATTGGCAATCAGCGCGGCTTTTTGCGGATTGTCCGGCGGGCTGATGGCTCATTACCTTACTTTCATTCAACCCGTGATGTTTACGCTCGTTCAGTCAACTCAACTTCTCGCTGCGGTCATAGCAGGAGGAATGGGCAGCCTGAGCGGACCTATGATAGCTTCATTTCTATTCATTGCATTGCCGGAAGCTTTGCGCGTCGCTCAAATTTGGAGGCTTGCCGCTTACGGTCTTTTGCTTGTGCTCATAATGGTATATCGTCCGCAAGGGCTTATGGGATACAGGGAATTGACCGATTTTTTCAAAAACAAAAGGGGAAAGAAGTAAACATGGAGCTGCTTGAAGTAAAGGAACTCTCCCGGAATTTTGGCGGCATAAATGCTGTTAACTCCCTGTCTTTTGAAGCGAAAAGCGGAATCGTAACAGGAATAATAGGCCCTAACGGCGCTGGAAAAACCACTGTTTTTAACCTTATATCGGGAATATATAAACCAACCAGCGGGGTAATACTTTTTGACGCGCGAAATAACGAGGGTCTGCACCCTGACGAAACAGTAAAAACAGGAATAGTAACAGGCGGAGTATTATGTAACGGCAAGCTGGTTGGGCTGCGTCCCGATGAAATAGTGAAAACGGGAATATCCCGGACTTTTCAAAATATACGCCTCTTCAAACGCTGTACTTGCCTTGAAAATGTACTTATTCCCATATTACAGCGCAAAAAATGCAATATTTTTTCAGCGCTTATGAGGTTTGGGAAAGCGTACAGGATTGAACGGGAAGCAACTGAAGAAGCAATGTCGTTCCTTTCGGTCATGGGGCTTGCAAACGAAGCAAAACGGAAAGCAGGAACGCTGCCTTATGGTTTGCAGCGAAAACTGGAGATAGCAAGAGCAATTGCAGCCAGGCCAAAACTATTGCTGCTCGACGAACCTGCTGCCGGAATGAACCCTGACGAAACCCTAACGCTAGTCGATCTTATTTCAGAAGTACGTCATAAGTTTTCACTGACTATTTTATTGATAGAACATCACATGGACGTTGTAATGAACACATGCGCCCATATAGTGGTAATGGAAAGCGGACGGCTTCTTTTCAGAGGGACTCCCGATGAAGTTCGCCGCAACGAAAAAGTTATTGAAGCTTATCTTGGAAAAAGCAAATGATCAATTATCACGGACACTCCATCCGGAATTACAGTCACTGAAGCGTCCTTTTTGCCCAACAGCTCTTCCGCTTTTACGAGAGCGGCATCAAGCGACGGCGCCGGAATCATTCTGAAATGTCCGATAATTTCAGGCGCAACCGATGCAACCATAATAACCTTATGTTTAAGCAATATACGCAATAATACCTGTGTCTCCCATTGATCAGGCTGGGTCTCGTTATACTTCCGTGATTCTATCTCGTTCATCGCTTCTTCAGCGGAACGCATGTTCGTAAAATCGTTGTAGAACGAATCCGCTCCGTGCCCATCGCGGCACTCAGCGGCAATGATTATCACGCCGCCGGGGAGGATGCTTGCCTCTGCGCCCGTCATCCCCTTGACAGACTGATAAATGTTCTGGTCGAGCGGGTATCCCCCGTTTCCCGTGATCACTATATCAGCCGGAACAGGGCTAATTGTAGCTAATTTTCGCGTAAAACCGCAACCGTCCCGATGCGCGATTTCCGCATCGCCGGCAAAAGCCGCGATGATTTCTTTATCCGCACCTAGGACTACGTTCAGGATAAAGCCCAATTTTGCAGCCTCAGCAGCATAAACCATGTCCCGCTGGATGAGGTTCCCCTTTAGTATACCTGTCCGCGATAAGTTATGTCCGATGAATTCCGCGCAATGGTTAGCCAATACGGACTTATATCCGGCTATTCCCGGCAGGATTGCCTTGCCCCCGCCGCTGAAGCCCGCAAAAAGATGCGGTTCGATGAACCCTTCCGCCACCAGGAGATCGCACTCCACGGCCAGGCGGTTGATTACCAATTCCGCGCCTGATGGCAGGGTACCAAGCGAGACCGTGTTTGCGTCGTCATGACAGTCGTGCACAACGATGTTCTCGTTAGATGATATCTCCTGCCCGAAACGGGCGGTGATTTCGTCTTGCGTCATAGCGCGGTGCATACCTGTGGCTATGAGTATTGTTATGTCCGCGCTCTTATTGCCCGCGCGGATTTCTTCCAATAAAAGAGGCATTGTCACATGGCTGGGGATAGGGCGCGTATGGTCGCTCGTAATGACGACGACACGATTACTGCCGCTTGCAAGTTCCCGAAGTGGTTTTGAACCAACTGGCGCTCTCAGGGCTTCGCGAACCAGAAGAGCCTCCGGCGCGGAGGCTTTGTAGCCGTGTGCGTTGGAATAAAGCACTCCTTTTAAACGATAATCCGGAATTTCGCAGGAAATGGCGGAATTACCATACGGAATACTGACTTTCATTTAAATCTCCCCTGTCTTTTAATGTTAATTATTTCAAGATTATGTGGTTTCCCGGTATCGTAATCAATTATATCCGACTCACATAATTATGCCAGAATATCGTTTTTTCAACATGCGAAAAAGTACGCACAAATAAAGTGAGATTTATTATGTGCAGGACACTGAAAAACTCCGGGAGTGCTGGCATCTTGCCCGCATTCCTGGGGTTATTAAAATAAAAAGTTGTTTAAATATCCACTATTATGTTTATAATGTAATTTAAGTATTTAAAAAAACTTGACAAAACTTGCGTTAGTTAATATCATATTAATCATAATGAACATCGCTTAATTCCAGAACGTCTGTCAGAAACGGTTTTTTGTTTATGACTATTTTATGAATTTAGAAACTTGACAAAACTTGCGTTAGTTAGCTATCATAATAATTATACAAACATACGTTTAACATGAAAACTCAGAAAAGTTAAAAAGGGGTTCAACATGATTCTTACGCTGCCGGAACCAAGTTCTCCGTGAGAGGAGATGCAAATGGTTGTAGATGGATCACGAGAAGCACGACATCATGTGAGTGCTATTTCCCATTTCAAACGATCGCGGCTTAATCGTCTTCTTGATAATGCTATTGAATGTCCTTTGGTGGTAGTATGCGCGGGGGCAGGATACGGTAAGACATGCGCTGTGTCTGATTTTGTGTCGGAGCATAGATATCCTGTTGTTTGGATGCAGTTTTCTGACCGTGACAATTTAAGCTCGCGCTTCTGGGAAAACTTTGTCCAGGCTTTCGAGCAGGTTGACGAGCAATTGGCCCAGGATTTTAAAGAATTCGGGTTTCCCGATACGGAAGACAAACTTAAACAATTTTTTCGCATGTATGAACGCGGTTTAATACAGAAGCAGTTTATTGTCGTGTATGATGACGCTCACCTTATAAAAAACCAAGCCGTAATCAACTATTTAGAGAGAATCATACTCTATATGCCGTCGATCAGGAAGACGGTAATATATATCAGCCGCGAGCCGCCGCAAATAAATTTAGCGAGCCTGCAGGTCAGAAATCTTATCGCTTACATTCTCGAGGAGGAGCTGAGCTTCACAGAGACCGAGCTGGCCAAATATATGGTCCAGGAGGGATTATCTGTGGATGATCAAACTCTGCGCGATATTTTTCAGGATACAAAGGGCTGGGCTTTTGCAGTGAACTTCGTAGCGCAGTCACTGAAGAGAATGCCAAACTATGCGGGCTACGTCCGTAACGCATTGAGGAAGAACTTATTCCAATTGATGGAGACCGAAGTATTCAATAATATTTCACAGCAGCTTCAACGCTTCTTGTTGTGTCTTTCCCTGGTGGATCACCTTTCGGCAGAATTGGTCGCCAAACTCGCCGGAGAAGACAAAAGCCTGTTGACCGAGCTGGATAAGCAAAGCTCCTTTGTTCGCTTCGACAGTTATACCAACGCTTATATGATTCACCACCTGTTCCTTGATTTCCTGCGCACGAAGCAAAGTATACTTACCGAAGAAGAGGTGCAAAGAACTTATAGAATTGCAGCGGATTGGTGCAGCAAGCACGGCTTTAATATAGACGCGCTGGGCTACAGTGAAAAAATTGGGGACTACAAATTCATCGTTACTATTCTATCCAGTCTCCACATGCAGGTACCGCGTGATATAGCTATTTACGCCGCCACTATCCTGAACAATGCGCCGCCCGACACGTATAGCAAGGTGCTTTCTTTCGCGAGTACGCATATGCGTGTCGTCATGAGCATTGGAAAGTGGAAGGAAGCGTTGGAATTGATGGATTATTACGAGACAAATCTATTGAGTATGCCCGATTGTTTGTTGCGAAACCGTACTTTGGGCGGCCTATACTATGCCCGGGGACACCTGCAGCAGTTTATGAGCACTACAAACGATTGTTATGATTTTCATATTTACTATGCCAAGATGGAAGAATATCTGGCCAAATCACCTCCTGAATATAACACACAAATGACCAGCCACCCGGCGGGCTCATGGTTCAACATAGCAGGTTCCGCGAGAAAAGGCTCGCTCGAGGAATACATCGAAGCAGTGGAACTTGCTGCAGAACACTCGTCCCGTTATTTTAACGGATGTATGGGCGGCATAGGCGACTTAGCCCGGGGCGAACTCAAGTTTTACCAGGGAGACGTTCAAGCGGCGGAATCTTTTTTCGTTAAGGGGATAGCGCGCGCTCGCTCGTTCGGGCAGTTTGAACTGGTGCACAGAGCGCTTCTCTACATTATCAGGATAGCTGTTTCGCAGGGGAATTTCGCAAAAGCCGAACAAGCGTTTAAAGACACGGAAGCTTTACTGGACGAAACTGATTTTCATTTTCGCTACTTCACGTATGACATCACCCTTGGGGCGTATTACATCTATCTTATGCAGCCAGAGAGGGTTCCGGACTGGCTGAAAGAAGAAGCGTTCGCTCCCTACGATCATCCGAAATTTAACGAAAATACCGCAAACCAAATAAAGGCGCATTATTGCTACATTACGAAGAATTACACTACCCTGTTGGCTTATATGGAAGAACAGAGAAATTGGCTGAAAACATTGTACGGGCGGGTGGAGTTACAAGTGATGGAAGCTTGTGCGCTTTTCAAAACGAAGAAAAAAGACGACGCCTTCGCCATGTTGCTCGAAGCCTACAAATCAGCCTCGCCTAACGACATTCTGATGCCTTTTATATGCTTTGGCAAGGATATGCGTTCTCTTGCCAGCGCCGCGCGTCGCAAGCAGGTTGTTGGTATCCCAAGTCAATGGCTGGTGACGGTTGAGCACAAATCGGCTACCTACGACAAGTGCCACTCGAGGTTTCTACTAGACTATAGATCGACTCACGGTTTAAATGATGAAGTGACCTTTAGTGAACGGGAAATTGAAGTTCTGCGATTGATAGTTTCTGGGCATTCCCGCCCGGAAATTATGGCAAGTCTGAATTTGTCCGCTAGTACGGTGAAACTTATTGTCAACAACATTTACGATAAACTTGGAGCTCGCAGCATAGCCGATGTCATACGTATCGCTACCGAGCGGGGGTTAGTATAGTGTAAACGGTTTTCACTGCGGAATTATTTACCGCAACAGACTTAGTAAATGAGTATAATTCATTGAAAAAGCTTGAAAGGTGGTGTAGCCATAAACAGCGTACTTCATACGCAACTTGATCCGGGCTATTCTTTCAGTTTTAAACGCAAGCGGCTGAATCAACTTCTGGAAGAGGCTGTAAAGTATCCTGTTGTGGTCATATGCGCGGCAACTGGCTATGGTAAAACACGTGCGGTTTCAGACTTTGTGGAGCAGCATAAATCCCCTGTCGCATGGATGCAGCTTTCAGAACGCGACAATGTAGGCTATCGAGCTTGGGAAAACTACGTTCACACTTTCTCACAGGTAAACGAGAGCTTAGCAAGTGGGTTCCGGGAATTTGGCTTTCCCGATACTGATGAAAAACAAAAACAGCTCTATCGCCTGTACGACCGTAATACGTTCAAGCAAAAGTATATATTCGTACTGGACGACTTTCACCTTATAAAAGACCCCGTTGTACTTGGATTTTTTGAGCGTGAAATATATTACTCGCCGCCAAACGGGAGGACGGTAATAATTATCTGCCGCGAGACCCCGCAAATCAATTTAGCGGGTCTTCAGATAAGAAGTCTTGTCTACCACATGTATGAACAGGAACTTAGCTTCACCGAAAGCGAGGTGAGCCAATATATGAGCCTTCAGGGATTATCCCTGAGTGCGGAAACTCTGCGCGAAATCTATCAGGATACGAAGGGCTGGGCTTTTGCGTTGAGCTTTATTGCGCAGTCGTTGAAAAAATCGCCCTACTATTCGGGCTACGTTCGTGAAGCGATGAGGAATAACTTCTTCCAGCTTATGGAGACCGAATTGTTCAGCCTGGTTTCCGAGCAACTCAGGCATCTGTTAGTGCGCCTTTCCCTGATTGATCACCTTTCGGCAGATCTTGTCTCCGCTTTAGCTGAGAATGACAAAAGCCTGCTGCGCGAACTAGTACAACAAAATGCGTATGTCCGCTTCGACAGTTATGTCGACGCGTATATGATCCATCACCTGTTTCTGGATTTCCTGCGCTCGAAGCAGGATATTCTTACCGAAAAAGAAAAACAATGGACATATCAAATTGCGGCGGATTGGTGCAACCGGAACGACTTTAAGGTAGACGCGCTGGCCTATTACGAAAAAATTGGGGACTACGAATCAATAGTATCCATTTTCTTTGATCTCCCTCTGCATATGCCGCGAGATATAGCGCTTTACGCTGCCCAGCTCTTCGACCGCGCTCCACGAGGCGTGTTCAGCCGGGTGAGCTACTTTGCCGTAATGCATGTGCGCGTCGTCGTCTGCCTTGGAAAGTGGCAGGAAGCTTTGAAACTGCTAACGTATTACGAAGCAGAATTACTGCGTATGCCCGAGGACAACGCATTGCGAAACTGTTCTTTGGTAGGCATATACCATTGTTGGGGAATGATGCGGCAGTTAATGTGCACTATAGACAGCCGTTACGATTTTCATGATTACTACGCCAGGATGGAAGAATACCAGACAAAATTTCACGTCGAACCTCAAAAACTATCCAGCCTTTCTATAGGCGCCTGGTTTAGCCTGGTGGGCTCAGCTAAAGGCGGCGCCCCGCAGGAGTACATCGACGCTTTGAGCAGTGCGGCAAAACATTGGTCCCGTTGTCTGAACGGCTATATGGTTGGTGTGGATGATTTGGCACGTGGCGAACTTTTGTTTTATCAGGGCGACTTTCGCGCGGCAGAATCCTTTTTCTCCAAGGGACTTGCGCGTGCGCGAGAGTACAGGCAGTTTGAGCTGATGCACAGGGCGCTGTTCTATATGCTACGGATTGCCGTTGCGAAGGGAGATTTAGCAAAGGCTGTGCAAGCGCTCAAAGACACGGAGGCGCTGGTGAATGAAAATGAGTATCTCCCCAGCAACACTACTTACGATATAACCCTGGGAGCTTATTATACCTATGTTTCGCAGCCAGAAATGGTCCCAACCTGGCTAAAGGAGAAGTTCTCGGCTTATGATCATACATATTTCAACGAAAATTCTGCAAACCAAGTAAAGGCGTACTATAACTACATTACGAACAATTACGTCCCCTTACTGGCTTATATAGAAGAAAAAAGGCGACTGGATTCGATTCTGTACAACAGGGTGGAACTGGGCGCAATGGAAGCATGCGCACTTTTCAAAACTAAGGAAAAAGCGAGCGCCTTTTCCGCGCTGTACGACACCTACGAAATAGCGTTGCCTAACGCTATTCTGACGCCTTTCATATGGCTTGGAAAGGATATGCGTGCACTTGCCGCCGCTGCCCAAAACGAGAAGGATTTTGGTATTCCTAAGCAGTGGCTTGAGATGGTTGAGAACAAATCAGCCAGCTTCGCCAAGCGCTACACAAAGCTCTCTTCCGACTATAGAACAGCTAACAACTTAGACGGAGATGCAGTGTTAACCCCTCGCGAAATTGAAGTTCTAAAACGCATGTCCCATGGAGAATCCCGTAGGGAAATTGCGGAAAACATGAATTTGTCCATCAGTACGGTCAAGCATTATATCAACAGCATTTACGATAAACTGAAAGCTCGCAACTTAGCCGAAGCCATACGCAACGCCAACGAGCGGAAGCTGATATAAGGGATTGGATTGTAGTAAAAGAACCTGGAGGGAGATGTAAACAGGTATGGATAGTGCACGGGAAGCGCTTTTTAATTCAGGCGATTTTCCACATTTCGTACGACCTCGGCTGAACCGGCTTCTTGAGGAAGCTGTAAAATGTCCGGCAGTGACAGTATACGCAGGAGCGGGCTATGGTAAAACGCGCGCTGTCGCCGATTATTTGGCGCAGCAGGATAATCCTGTCGTATGGGAACAGCTTTCAGACCGCGACAACGTAGAATCCCGTTCCTGGGAAAATCTAGGTCACTCTTTTGCACAGATGAACGAGCAATTGGGAGAGGTTTTTAAAGAATTTGGCTTCCCCGATACGGAAGAAAAACGTAAACAGTTCTTTCACCTTTATGAAAGAAGTGTGCCTGGTAAACTTCAGTACATAGTCGTTGTAGACGACTTTCATTTAGTGAAAAACAGAGCCGTTATCGATTTTCTGGAATATGGCTTATATTATCCGTCGTCGAACAGGAAGTCGATAATCATTATAAGCCGCGAGCCTGTGGCGCTCAATTTAGCGGGTCTGCAGGTCAGAGGTCTTGTCGCGCAAATACACGAAGAAGATCTTAACTTTACCGAAAGCGAGCTTGCCGAATATATGAGTCAGCAGGGGTTATCCGCCGATCCTCAAACTATTCACGATATCATTCAGGATACGAAAGGCTGGGCTTTTGCGGTGAACTTCATAGTGCAGTCGCTGAAAAAATCGCCGCACTATTCGGGATACGTTCGCAACGCGATGAGGAAGAACTTCTTCCAGTTGATGGAGACCGAAGTGTTCAACAAGGTTTCCGAGCGGCTGCAGCGATTAATGGTGTGCCTTTCCCTGGTGGTCCACCTTTCGGCGGACCTGGTCGCCTCCCTGGCAGGGGAGGATGAAAGCCTGCTGACCGAACTGAGGCAGCAGAGCTCCTATATCCGCTTCGACAGCTATCTCGACGCCTACTTAATCCATCACCTTTTTCTGGATTACCTGCGCGCGAAGCAGGAGATTCTTACCGGGGATGAAAAACGGAGAACTTATCAAATTGCTGCGGATTGGTGCAACCGGAACGACTTTAAGACAGACGCGCTGTCCTATTATGAAAAAATTGGGGACTACGGGTCAATAGTGTCCATTTTCTATGATATCCCCCTGCAGGTGCCGCATAGCGTCGCTCTCTTCGCAGAGCAGATATTTAACCGCGCGCCGCCGGACATGTTTACCAAAGTATTGGCTTTTGTGGGGATGCATGTCCGAGTAGTCATGTGCCTTGGTAAGTGGGATGAAGTGACAAAACTGTTTGAGCATTACGAGACTGAATTACTGCGCCTGCCCGAGGACGATAAATTCCGGTGCTTTACTTTGAGCGGTTTATACTATGCATGGGGTTCGTTGCGGCAGATGATGAGCACTACGGACGACCGTTACGATTTTCATGTTTACTACACAAAGATGAGTGAATGCCTGACCAAAACTCCAGCCTTACCGAACAAGCTGGCCAGCTATTCGATTGGTCCATGGTTTAACCTGGTGGGTTCCGCGAGAAGCGGCGCCCCGCAGGAGTACATAGACGCCCTGGCCCGTTCGGAGAAATGTGTGTCACTTAGCTACAACGGCTGTATGGCAGGCATGAATGATTTAGCGAACGGCGAGCTTAAATATTACCAGGGCGATATTCGTGCAGCGGAATCCTTTATTGTCAAGGGCCTTGAGCTAGCGCGCGGGTCGAGACAGTATGAACTGATACACAGGGCGCTGTTATACATGATACGTATAGCAGTTTCGCAGGGAGATTTTGCAAAGGCTCAACAAGCGCTTAAGGAAACGGAAGCTCTGTTGAACGAAACAGATTACGTTGCATGCTT
>WRNQ01000040.1 GCA_009776565.1 Synergistaceae bacterium
CTGATGCAGGCTGAAACAGCAAGAGGCGCATGCGAATTATTGGCAAAGGTAATTGATACTGTCGGCGCAGGCGGACGCGAGGGATTATTTCTGGGCGACCAAAAAGAAGTGTGGTATTTCCAGTGGCTCACAGGACACCAGTACGTTGCTGCAAAATGTCCTGACAATATGGTAGGCTTTTCACCAAACATCACCGGCAATGTAGGTCCAAACGGCGTTGTTGACATAACAGATAAAGAGAACTTCATTGTATCCCCGAATCTGGTCGTCAATGCTATTGCAGCAGGAGTATACGTAGGTGATCCCAATGATCCGGGCAACCTGAATAAGATAAAAGTCTGCGATTCATACGGAAGCACGACAAATCATCAAACCGGCCGGATGAGAATAGGTTGGGGACTTTTTTACGGCTACACGAAAGACGCTGAAGTAACCGCCAACGTGCCGGGAAATGTATACATGGANTTCTTCCTTAANCCGCGGGCAAGTGGAAACTATTCGCTGTACGAGGCATTGAGAATGTTCGCAGGTCGCGGTCAGGGAACCGATTGGGAAGCGGCTTCAGGCATTGCCACCCCCAGTACAGTCGAGTGTTCTGTTTATGTGCAAAGACCAAATATGCCGCTTGACATCGCGACAGTGCATTGGATGACAATGGCGCCTCCGGAATTCAACGTATTTCTCCCTTATTACAGCAACCTTATAACCGAAGTTTACGAGAAGATGCATTCGCCTGACGCAGGCAGGTACAATCCAAGCGGGCAAACCGGATATGACAATACAAACCCGGATAACAACTCTATGTACTGGGTAATGCGTGAACTCCATACCCAACTCAACCTGAGCGATCTTGTTGAGAGGGCAAGAATCGGAGACGGCGTTCTTGATTTCTGGGCAGGATATCAAAAAGCGCTTATCGCGGATCAGGCGTTAGTCGATCAGCGTATGACCAATGTCCTTAGAAATGAAGGCGTTACAAGAGCGGAAGAAGTAGCAACCGGAATTTCAATGGCTCTATGCGAGCAAACATATAAGTACGCTAAAGACTTATTGGCTGAAGTAATAGCATTTAAGGCTACCGGGACCGGCAAATTTGCGCCTTCGTTCAGCGCAACGCCGCTCTATGCAGGACTTGTACCGATTATTACCATTAACACTCAACCGCAGGCAAACACCACCGTAACGGAGGGCAGTATTTCCGGCTCACTGTCAGTCTCTGCAAGCGCGACGGATGGCGCCACGCTCACTTATCAGTGGTATAGCAACACTGTAAACAACAATACGGGCGGTACGCCTATAGAAGACGCGACGAACGCGGGCTTCGAATTGCCAACGACGCTTAAAGCAGGAACTTACTATTACTACTGTGTGGTCAGCGCCTCGTACGCGACTCCTATGACTTCCGCTGTGGCGAAAGTGACGGTGCAGGAAGGCGACGGTTGTAATGCGATGGGTTATAGCTATCTTGTATTTGCGTTATTTGCAACAGTACCGTTTGTTATAAGGAAAAGTAAATAAATACCAGTTGCGGGCATGTCCCGCGCGATGCAGGGTTAGAAAATTGCGTAGGGGTTGAAAATTTTCAACCCCTACCGTATATTTTTTAAGGGCATTCCGCCTCCCCGGGCTGGTACGAAAATTGTTCAAGCGCGTCGAATAACCACAATATATGGTGTTCAATTCCCACAAAATATACTGTATATTGTGATTGAGCAACGATTTCATTCGATTTTCGGACAGTCTATCCGGTTGTTGTAAATTAACCACAACCGGCGTTCAAAAAACAGAAAGCGGCAGAATTTATCCTGATGGCAATCAAAATCCCAGCAATCGGACAATAGTGGTAAAAAGGAAGCATAACACTATTCCTATCACTGTGGGAATCACTATAGAGAGGAGCGCCCATTTATAGCCGCCTGTCTCTTGTTTTATTGTAAGGCATGCGGTGGAGCATGGCCAATGGCATAAACAAAACAGCATGGTAGAGACGGCGGTCACCCATGTCCATCCGTTTGACACTAACAATGTTTTCAAATCAGACAGGTTATCAAACTCCAAAATTGAGTCGGTGGACAAGTATGACATGATAATGATGGGAAAAACTATCTCATTCGCCGGGAATCCCAAAATAAATGAGAGTAGTATCACTCCGTCCATTCCCAACAGCCTGGCAAATTTATCCAGTGAAGATGAGCAGTACTTGAGCAGTGTTACATCACCGACAAAAAAGTTGGCAAACACCCAAATGATCAGACCGGCGGGCGCTGCCACCACAACGGCTCTACCCAGTACAATCAATGTACGGTCAAAGATGGAGCGAACGAGTACCTGGGCAATCTGAGGGGTGCGGTAAGGCGGCAGTTCCAGAGCAAAAAAGGAAGGTTCCCCCTTAAGAATGGTAACAGACAGAAAATGTGAAACCTTAAAAGTAAGAAAAACGCCTAATATAATAACGCCAGCCAGTATTACAGCGGATAACAGGGAATCAACAAGACCTCCCCCTACACCCACAAAAAACATCGATATAATGGCTATAAGAGTTGGAAAACGTCCGTTGCAGGGAACGAAATTATTGGTCAGGATGGCAATGAGTTTTTCACGTGGGGAGTCAATTATACGGCAGCCGGTTACCCCGGCGCAATTGCAGCCAAAACCCATACACATGGTAAGAGCCTGCTTGCCGCATGCCTTGGCCTTTTTAAAGTAATGATCCAAATTAAAAGCCACTCTCGGCAGATACCCAAAATCCTCAAGAAGGGTGAAAAGAGGGAAAAAAATGGCCATAGGCGGGAGCATAACCGCCACCACCCATGCAAGAACGCGATAGACTCCTAAAACCAGCAGACCATGCACCCAATCCGGGGCGCCTAACCACATAAATAATTCCGTTAATTGATCTTGGAACCAGAATAGGAAATCCGCCAACAACTCCGACGGATAGTTTGCCCCGGCGATGGTTATCCAGAATGCGCCGCAAAGCAACGCTATCATTATCGGAATACCCGTCAGTTTGCTTGTAAAGATGCGGTCTAACTTGCGGTCACGACTTCCGCCAATCGCGGTCGGATTCCTGCTCCCAAAATCGCAAGTACCGCAGCCGACGCAATTCTTGCAACGCGGTGTGACGCTCGCCGCTATTTCCTCCGCAGTGTGCACAATGCGGGAAACGACAATGTCCTTAAGTTTTTCAACCGTTATATCAGAGGCTTTAAGGGCCTCACGCGCCTCGTTTGCAGCCTTTCTTACATCGGGGTCGTTGAGCGGGTGATTTTTAACATGTATTTGAATCTCGTTAAAAAGGGACTCATCCTCCTCTAACATACGAAGTGCAAGCCATGTGCCGCAAAGCTCCCCTCTCAGCTTTTGATCCAGAATATCCGCAAGTGGCGCAACAGCATCGGCTACCGCTGCGTCATACTTTATTTTGCGGGGAGTGTTTTTAATCTCCCCCGCGCAAATGGCTTCTGTTCTTTCGATTAACTCGGTAAGACCCTCACCGCTTCTGGCAGTAGTCCCCACAACCGGAACGCCCAGTTCTTTTTCCAAAGCCTGAAGGTCAATTACAATGTTCTTCTTTTTTGCTTCATCAAGCAGATTGACGCAAACAACTACTTTGGGCGTGATCTCTATAACCTGGAGTACAAGATTCAAATTCCGTTCCATAACAGTGGCGTCGCAGACCACGATGGTGACGTCCGCACCGCCAAACAGAATAAAATCTCTTGCTATTTCTTCTTCCATTGAATGCGCCATAATAGAATAAGTGCCGGGCAGATCGACTAGTATGTAGTCTTTATCGCGGAAACGATGCGTACCTTTTGCGCTTGCCACTGTTTTACCCGGCCAGTTTCCTGTGTGCTGTCGCATACCTGTTAAAGTGTTGAACACTGTGCTTTTTCCAACATTGGGGTTGCCGGCCAAAGCAATTATGCGATCCGACGCGTTTGTTTTATTAATATCAAGCATTTCTAAATCATTATGATTCATATATTCCATGATATTTACCGCTTTCATTAACACACTAAAACGCAATCAGCATCTTCTGCCCGCATTGCGATTATAGCGCCGCGGATCCCATATGCAACCATGTCCTCATTTGGGCACTTTTGGATACAATTTACCCGTGTTCCTTCAACCAACCCCAAATCCTGCAACCGCCTTTTGATGCTGCTTTCGTTTAGCAGTGAAACAACCTGAGCCCTCTCGCCCTCATGTAAACCGGATAAACTCTTTTCAGGCATCTAAATTCCTCCTTGGACTGATTATACTTCTTAATTAAAATTCTGTCTGAAAGAGAGATTTTAGCTGTAATTATTATTATTCCCCGAAAGCGCGCTTGTCACGGTTGCAAGCCATGACGCCTGTTCAGAAAGTTTTGCAAGAGCTGTTTCAGCTGCTGAAAATGTTCTGTATAACGAATCCGCTTTAGCTTCCAGCCTTCTGTCCGCATCGGCAAGATATTTATTTATTCCGTTTATTTCCTGTCTCAGTTGATCTATTGCGCTTGAAACACGCCCCTGCATTCCAACGACACCCGGTGCAAATTCGTATTGAGCGCTGGAAGATAGGCTTGTAAGGTATTTATCCATCTCATTCATGTTTGAGACCATGAGGTCAGCCACTGCTTCAGCGTCCGTCGTTAAAGCCTCCATAAATTTATCGGTATCAAACTCAAGGAAACCTGTTTTCGCGTTTGTCCCGATATTGCCCGTTGAAGCTCCTGTTGAAATGCCAACCTGAGACAACATGGTATAGCGATCGTTCAGCCCAAGATATCTCAGTATGCCAGAACTGTCCTGAACCATAAGCGGTATCTCCGAACCCGGGCTATTGTACGAAGAAGTCAATACTATCTTGCCGTTTCTTACTTCCGCTCTTCCCATGACTATTTCTTGCGACGGGGTTATCAACTTGTTTTCGTACCCTATAATCGTAGTTCCGTCTGTGCCGTATACGGGAACAGTTTGATAGTAAGGCGTCCCAAGCTCTTCGGAAGTATAGTTATATTTCAGAGCTTCATTTATTTTTTCTGCGGCATTTTGAAGCGTATCGTTCTCGGATAGGAAAACCTGAACCGCAAAACCGCCTATGTTTGCTTCCTCTTTCTTTAAGCTCCCGTCTGGCTGTCTGATATCAACTGTTATCGTTGATTTTGCTCCTCCGAGCCTCACTGTAAAGAATCCTTCACCTTTAAAACCCGCGTCTCCAAGCGTTCCATATAGAGTTTCCCGACCAGTGCGCGATTGAAAAGCAATTGCCTGAGAAAAAGACGTGATATCCCGCAACTTATTTTTTGTGGCGGATAACAGTCTGTCTCCGTGAAGCAGTCCCCACCTCATCCGGAAATCATCTCCGCTTAGAGTAGCCGCCTGGCTTTCGTCAACGGCTTTTTCGGACATTTTTATGTTTATCCAGTCCATAAGCTCATTGTATAAATCAATATATTCCTGGAGCGCGAGGACTGCTTTTTCAGCGTCCTGAGTGACGTCCAACTGAACTTTGCCGGGTCCCTTCACGTTCAGCGTTAATCCCAACAGGCTGACAATGTTTCCGTCGTCGTCAAAAACTGTGTCGCTCTCGGTGAATACTATATTATTTGTATTATATGTCCTTATTTCACCGTCGTTTATCCTTATCTGCGCATCCTGTCCTTCGGTGTCCTTTGGATCGCTGTAGCCCCTGAAGCCAAGAAGTTCAAGTATTCCGTCTCCGTTATCGTCAAAAGAGAACATGTTCATATTGCCGGTATACTCAATTGTATAATCCTGTCCGCGCGCTTGAACGTCAGGACGCAAATTTGGTGCTGCCGAGGGCGGGGTCCATGTCACTGTAAAAGTTGAGCTTGTCCAGGGTGGGCCATCCGGTACTCCATTTACAGTGTAGCTTCCTTCAAGGACGTTTTCTCCGGGAAATGTGAATCCGGATTCTCCATAGATAAGACCATTATCCGCGTAAATTTTACCGTCAAGAGCTCCTGCCGGAGCGTCAACAAAAGGTATCACAGAACGGTCTATTTCAAACTCATCTTCAGCGTTGCGTACTATACGGTTCGTATAAGTGTGGGTCGTCGTATTGGCGCCGGATGTCGATGTATATACCAGTTTCAGGTCGTACGAACTTCCCGGTTCCGGAGCGGTAGCTCCCGCTTCAGTTTTCCACCTTACGGACACCTGGTTTCCTAAAGTTCCATCGCCAACTATATCAAAGTCAACGCCTTCAACCCAGGTTTGAATCCCCTGGGTAATGACAGCCGTACCATTGCCTTTCATATAGCTGCTGTAAGTTGGCGCCGAAGCGTTCGTTGTAACGGTTGAGTTCCCGGATGGAGAAACTGAAATTATCTCTGCGTAGCCGCTGTCGTATTGAGGAATATCAGCGGCGATACGCGTAACGGCTGGGAAGCGCCAGAGCTCGTCAGCCACACCGCCTGCCGGAGTATATTTCACGTCGTATACGGCATAGTCAGGCGGACGATTCGCGCCGAGCCACCTTATGCCATCCTTCTCAATTTTATAATCAACATTTTCATCATAAATGGTTCCGTTCCATTCAATCTCAAAACTACCCGGCAAAACTACGTTCCCATATTGGTCATACATAAACGTATGTTCAGAGAATATGCTGTCGTGCATCGGGTCCTCCGAGCCCGTCCTCGCTCGCTCGACACTATAACCTAAGACATCCGAAGGATCAGGAACATATCCCAAACTGTATGAACTGCCTGCAGTTACGGCTTTTGGGTCCCAGTCGCGCCAGCGTATTTCATTCCCAACGATATCGAAGTCAATTCCGAGCTGATAAGTGCGTTCAACTCCCGAATTGTCCTTTCCTTTTATAACTACAGAACCGTTAATTATTTCATTTTTCAGATCGGGATAAAAATTTAATGTGTCATTCCCTATATTGGAGCGTTTTATTGTATCTGAAAGCTTTCCGTCGCTTCCTGCGCCGGTCTTTGTGCTTCTGACAACAAGTTGCCCGTTGACAACGCTCGCAACGACGTCAAGCGGCACAGTAGGGGTAGTAATATCGCGCGCGTTGTTTATCTTTCTCGCGATATCTTCAAGAGTATCCGTTGCACTTACTGTTATTTTTCCCCTTTTTCCCCCTACATTGATGTAAAAAACTGAGTCCATTCCAACTTCCGAACCGGAAAGGGACTTGCCATACCGGCTCATAGTAGTGGCTTTTTGTATCACTTCTATATCATAGTTCATTATTTTGGCATCGCTTGTAACGCTTGCCGTAAGTACCGACTGAGGCAGGCCGTTACTGTCCAGCCTTGCTATTTCAGTTGTCTTGGCCTTATATATTGAAGGAAGTTTTAATGTAGTAAGCTTTGTCTGAAGCGCGCGGATAGATTGATTGAATTCTTCATAAACGGAAATTTTCCGTTCAAGATTGTCGCGTTTCGTGACCATAGGCAAATAAGCTTGTTGTGATTTTGAAATAATTTCGTCTACCATCGCTCCCCAGTCAATACCTGACACAACGCCCGGAATGCTGAAAGTTGCAGCCATTTACAACCCCTCCTTGAGTTGGAATATCTGCTTGGAAATACTCATGTTTTAAATATCTATATAATTTTGTCGGTAACTTTTATAAAAAAATGATAGACGTGCTACAATAAAGTGAGACTTGCTTCAGTGGGGGGAATCCCCATGCTGAAGTATACTGCTCGTAACAGGAGGCTTTTAAATGAACATATTTATTGATGGAGAACCTTTTTATCCATCGTCACCGGAAGTATCGAGAAGTAAAAAGCGGACCCTTGCTGAAATAGACGCGCAAATATATAAAAAAGGTCTGACATATTCGACTATAACAGTTGACGGGGTTGATATTGACGATTCTGCTTTTGTTCGTCTGAGCAAAGGCAGAGAAGCTCATTTTAAAACATGTAAAATAAGCTCTCTTGTAATTGAAAGCCTTCAAGAAGCCACAGAATATATACCAAGGCTGATAAATGGAATAAAAGAAATAGCTTCAAATTTGGAAAGCAAAGAAGAATTCAATATGTACGAATCCATGACAAACTTCTCGGAAGGTTTGGGCTGGCTCATTAATATCATGCAAAAAAATCAATTTCTTCTAAAGACGCCAGACTCGGAATTATTAGAAAAAGAAGAGACTATTACAGGGCTCAATAAATCTTTAAAAAAAATATCCGAGTGTTTCGAAAAAGAACGTATAATGGAAATAGCATTCCACATGCGGCAGGGAATTCTTCCCGAAGTCATAAAGATTTCGGCATATATCGCTCAGCTTCTTGAAACTGCAAAACATATGCAATAATGCGATAGCTCTTGGTTTAATGAGATAAAAAGCGCCTGTTGTTTTTGTGGAATTTTGTAATTGGTCTGTGAAAGGGGTTTAAAAATAGTGTCGCTGCGTAGAGGTTTAATTATTTTTATCGTTCTTGCTTTTGGCGGGAACGCGTTTATATTGCTTAAGACTGTTGATAGATATACTATATACAAAATTTTTGAGTCGAATAAAATGTACCTGTTAGTGGCTCTTCTATTGGTACTATTATCGTGGACATGGGATACGATAAGATTTTGCGCGCTTGCGCGTTCAGCACAGGAAAAAGTTCCCTTTAAACTGGGCCTTATTCTGACGTGGCTGCATTACTTCGGTTGCGCGGTTACCCCAATGCAGAGCGGAGGAGGTCCTTTTCAGGTCTATGTATTATATAAAAATGGAGTGCCGATTGGAAAAGGAATTGCAATAACAATGATAAGAACAATGCTTACCGTATTGTTATTAAGTATAATAGTACCTTTATCGTTGATTATTGATCCTTCAATTCTGAACAAGAGCGGTTTTGTAAAAGGAGTTGTAGGATACGTTTTTATTGTAATTCTTTTTACATGGTCATTCATATTATTTACAATACTTCGTCCCGACCTCGTCAAGAGGGCAGGTCAGGTTTTTACCATATGGCTGAAACGCTTCAGGATGATAAAAAAGGAAAGAGTTCTGCCATGGAGCCGTTGGATTTCCCGGGAAACGGACAATTACAGCTTGAATATCAAGCTTTCATTTTCTTCGGGAAAATGGGATTTTGTATTGGCGGTAATATGTTCCGGGCTTCATTTGATAACGATTTTTTCCATCCTGCCATGTTTAATGCTGGCTATGGGCTTGCCGTTTAATTTTACTCAAACGGTGCTTACGCAGGCTATTTTCATGTTCGTTCTTTATTTTATACCAACTCCTGGCGCCAGTGGAGTGGCCGAAGTTGGCGGAGCGGCAATTTTTACAACTTTAATGGCCGAAAACATGGCGGGCATAATGGCTATTACATGGAGATTCTATACAGAATACATATCAATATTCATGGGAGTTATGATAGTAATACGTTTGCTTGGCTGGGGCGCAACAGAGGACATATTTAAAGCGGGCAGTATTAAGGAAACTGAAGAAAACCTTTAATGTGTAAATTCAGAGACATAATTTTTAAACTGCGCGGCGGAATATGGACTATAATATATTTGGTTATTTTTCTGATGGCGTCGCCAACGTGGGAAAATTTCCGTTTGGGCGTTATTTTTGTTGTGTTAGGACAATTGCTGAGATTTTGGGCTGTCGGCTGTATTGGAAAATATAGGGGAGAAATAGTTGGAGCAGACAAACTTGTTACAACAGGAGCTTACGCTTTAGCAAGAAATCCTCTTTATTTTGCCAATGGTCTTATCGGCATAGGTTGGAGTATAATATCCGGTAGGCATGTTTTACTATTTTTTTTAATTGTTTTTTTNATTGTATACGTGCTTATAATTATTCCCGGAGAAGAAGCTTTTTTANNGGAAAANTTTGGCGAATCGTACGCGGATTATTGCAAAAAAACAGGAATATTCTATCCGAAGACTTTTCCTGTAAATATCAANAGCATGAATTACGATTTGCATGTTTTATGGAAAAGTGAACGTCATTCGCTTTATATGACTATATTGGGGACCGCTTTACTTACTGTAAAAATATAAAAAAAGGGGGTGCTGTTAAAAATGGAGATGCGAAAAAATAATATAAGTGAAGGAGACATAACTGTAGGACAGTTTTTTGAAGCTCTTTCGGCTTCCGAGTATCCGGATTATATTCTGGAGCTTATTGAGAAACTACAGGAATGGATGAAAGAGATTTTTATAGTTGAAAACAACCCGGAAAAAACTGACAAAAGAGTAGACCCTGTGACCGCGTTGTTTGAGACCGACCCTGAACTTGATATGGAGGAATTATTCTCGCGAATTGATTGGCTTGAAAAATATGCCGATGTCCTACCGAATATTAAACGCCCGGAAGGAAGAGAGGATGTGGCTGTGATAAACGTCGGAGTAGCTGAACTTGAAAGCTGTATGAGAGTTGCTATCGACTACGCTTCAATTTTTAACAGCGAAAAATGCCGCAGAGTTTGGGTAATCAGCGATAGTTTCAACTTTATGGATATATCAGGTTATGTTGCGCATATTTCAAAGCTTTCTGAACGCGGAATAAAGTTTAGATTCCTTCTTGTAACTCCATGGGGATGGATTGAAATGCCAATTGAGGGGAATGACAGCGGCAAAAATCAAATCCTTTGGAAAACTGTAAAAAAACGCGCGGGAAAATAATTTCTGCGCGGTAAGAGCTGAGAGCTGAGAACTTAGAGCTTAGAACTTAGAACTTAGAGCTTAGAGCTTAGAACTGAGAACTTAGAACTGACCTGCCTGCCGGCAGGCAGGGAGCTGAGAGCTTAGAGCTTAGAACTTAACATTGGGCGGGGGCTTTGCTCCCGCCGTTTTGTTGCCCATTTTGTTTAAAAGAATTTGTTTCTCGAGAGAGGCACAGAGGAAACAGAGAGAAAAGAAAGAGGAAAGACAGATGAAACAGAGAGGGTGGGTCGTCCGATTTTCTAAATGATGGGTTTGGTTAATTTTGTATTGTCACACGTCATGGATGCCGCCCAATGTGCGTTGAAGAGGAGGCAACTGCGTGTGACGGTCCCGTTAGGGGCCTCCCGTTCTTATAAACCCATACCATCGCTACATTGAATCGCGGGGTTGGCGGGCGAGACGCCCGCGCTCCCAAAAAAAACCATTGCCCCATAGAACTGTAGGGACGACCGTCCCCGGTCGTCCGTGTATTTTAACCACAACCATCGCTAAAACAGTGGTTAGTGGTTAGTGGTTAGTGAAAGACAAAGGCAAAGGCAAAGACAAAAGCAAAAGAAAATGCGGGCGAGGGGCGACTGCGAAGGGCAAATAAATATTCACACCCAATCATTTTGAATTAACAACCCCGTTATTAAACAAATCTCCTTTATAGCGCAAATAACGCGCAATAAAGGAGATTTTTGTTTGAAGCTAAAGACGTGAAA
>WRNQ01000041.1 GCA_009776565.1 Synergistaceae bacterium
CTAAAGACGGGTTGAGAGTGGTCAATACACCAAACTGCATAAAGTGGAATACTTTTAATTCCATTTTCAAAACCAAAGTTTTTTGCCGAGACCCGTATTGCATTTTTAATATTATATTTTTTACTAAAAACCTCTAAACTCTGGGATCTGGCTGACTCCCATGATTTGACCTCAATCGGAATGATTGTGTTTTCCAGCTGAATAACAAAATCAAGCTCCGCTTGGTTATTACTTTCACAGTAATAAAATCTAAAACCATCTTTTCCTTTTCCTTCCCTTCCTCGCCTTAAATTCTTCGCCTTTCCTATCCTGACACTTTTCAACGCTACCCTTTATATGTCGTAAAAGTTTGCATTTATTCTCCCGCTTATCTCTCTGTTATTTGTATTATATATACTTTTTTCGTTCAAATATTACAAATTTTAATCCTTTATTCTGACTCTTTATTCCTTTCTATCCCACCATATCTCTCCATGGCGACTACTGTTATCGCCTTTCGTACCACAACGCATCCCTTTCCTTTCCCTACATAAATTTTCCTCTCCCTCCATTCAAAGCATATAAAAATTTGAAAAACGCCAGTAATAGAGAAAGAATGGATGTTCCATGATGTGATATAATAATAGCCACAAAAAGGCGGAGGCTTAATAGACATAAAAGGCGGAGGCTTAATAGCCATAAAAGGCGGAGGTTGCCGAGAAGCGGAGGAAGCGGATGTAGCGGATGTTGCGCAGTTTCATTCCTATTGGGAACACAATGATAAAAGAAAATTTGACGCCGAGTATAAGCGCAACAGACAAAGGGGGGTTACTATGAGAATGAAAATTTCCGCACTTTTAAGTAGAGCGTTACAGACATAAAAGAGGATTACCATGAGAATAGGAATTACAGAACCAGAGTATTTGATCATAACAGACTCAAACGAAAAAAAATATTTCGGAGGCTGCCAAGAGTGGTATGAGGATCGTTGGCGAAAAATGTCCGGATGCGGACCGGTTGCAGCCTCAAATCAGATATGGTATATGATGCGTCTATATGGAGGGAAAGAAAAAAACTATACGGCGCGTTTGCAAGCTTGTGTTGAAAACAGTGTGTCGAGTCCACAAAGTGAAAAAGATGGGACCATAGAGTGCCTGCAAGCTGGAAATGAGCGGCAAATGGAGCGGTCGGAAAGTGGAAAAGACATATATGTGACGCTAATGCAAGAAATGTTCTCTTATGTTACCCCAAGTATCAGGGGCGTTAATACTTCAGAGATCTTTACGACTGGTATTATGAGATTCGGTATGGACAGGGGACTTAGAATCATGCCTCAAGTACTTGAAATACCTTCAAAGAGTATCTGTCGTCCGAGTATTGAAGCGGCTGGGGAGTTTATTTTGCGCGGCATAAGAGCTGACGCGCCTGTGGCTTTTTTAAACCTGTCAAAGGGAACGCTCCGCAATTTGGATAACTGGCATTGGGTAACGATTATCGCAATAGAGACTGAGACAAAGTATGTCGAAGTTTGTGATTGTGGAGAAAAATTTGAAGTTGACTTTTCAGAATGGCTGAAAACAAGTAAGTTGGGCGGTTCGCTTGTATTTATAACTTTATAGTATAGCATGTGAAACCTGGTCTCTGATCAGCAAAAAACCTTCTTGTCCTTTCATAGCCTTTTCTCACCTCGTTTTCCCCTTCCTCGCCTCTTCTTTTAACTTTGAAATCCTGAAACTTTCTGCTATCACCTTTCGCATCTCGCCAAATGTGAGCACTTACTCTCCTAATACATTCTTTGATATTTCATGTTTTATACATCTATTTCATGCCAGTTCACATTTTTCCTCCCTTTATTCACATTTAACATTCCTTTGTCTCCTGTCACCTCTCCACATTGCTTTTCACATCCGCTTTAGTACTGACCTATATTGATCAAACACTGACGGATCATCAGCAGAGATAGAGGCTGGTGACTACACAGGAACTACGGCGACAATAAGAGGCGCCTGAAAATCTATTTTTTAATGCTAATAAGTCAGAAGAGTGGCATAAACGCTTATTACAGCGGGATGACCGGGAACATTACTGACGTATTTGCTAGGAGAAAACCATAACTGAAAACTCCGGTTTGGTTAGTCCATTCCGCTATTCAATCCAGTCGATAACTGACGGGATTTAATGACTGTAGAAAATTCAAATCGCTTTAAGACTTCTATAAGTCGTAAAGCATCCAGAATTCAGATGGAGATTGTACTCCGCCTGAATCTGTTCCGCCTGAAAAGGCGAGAGTCTTAACTCAAGACCCCACCTCAATAGGTGATGGTGGATAAAAAGACCAACAGATGAAAAGGTGTCGCTCTTTATGACGAAACATTGGCAGGCCGATTCAAGGAGTCGTGAAAATCGGGCTGGATTCCACCGAAATGATAACGACGGAACTGGACGAGTATGTCGTTACAAAAGAACTGAACCGGCACTTCGACAAATTCTTCGAGGGCTACCGCAAGGGAACTGAGCGCCGCACCGATAAGATTGAAGTTTGGATTTCAGGCTTCTTTGGGAGCGGTAAATCTCACTTTTTGAAGATACTCTCTTACTTGCTCGGCAGTAGCGTCTACGACTGCAAAAAGGCGATAGACTTCTTCGACGGCAAGATTACCGACAGCCGTATCATGGCTGACATACAAGTCGCCTCCGACACAAGCGCGGACGTTATCCTCTTTAACATAGACGCGGAAGCGGATTCCGATTCCAAAACAAACAAAGACCCCGTTGTAAGGGTGTTTATGAAAGTCTTTAACAAGATGCAGGGGTTCTGCGGCTCTATGCCGTGGATTGCCGACTTGGAAAGGCAGATGGTCAAGGACGGCAAGTACGACGATTTCCGCGCCCGCTTCAAAGAGATTTCCGGCATCGAGTGGGAAAACACCCGCGAGGACTTCTATTTTGAGCAGGACAATATCGTACAGGCATTATCCGAAAGTACAAGAATGAGCGCGGACGCCGCCCTTTCATGGTACAATAAAGCGTTGAGGGGCTTGGGAACGAGTGCGGTGGGCAGGCGTGGGTTATCTGCACCGGGCAGGAAGATATTGATTCCATAACCAACGTGAACCGCGACGCATTTTCAAAGATTATTGGGCGATTTGACACGCGTCTTTCGCTTTCCTCGGCGAACGTAGACGAGGTTATCAAAAAAAGGCTTCTCGCCAAAACAGAAGCTGCGGCAGACAGGCTGCGCCTTGTCTACAACGATAAAGCGGCGATTCTTAAAAACCTCATCACCTTTTCACAGGACACGCCGGAAAAGCGGTTGTACGATTCTTCGGAAGACTTCGCCGATGTGTACCCGTTTACCCCCTATCAGTTCAACATTCTGCAAGCCGTTTTCAACGGCATCCGCACTCACGGGGCGTCGGGCAAGCATCTTTCCGAGGGCGAACGCTCACTGCTGAACGCTTTCCAAGAAGCCGCCATCTTCGACAAAGCCTTGAAAATGCTTGATATTTATGAGGGCAACCACTCCTATGTGCTTGACCCCGAAACAATGAGGATGGTTGCGGAGATAGAAAAAATCACGAAACTGCAATCGCCATATTCCGAAATCTACAAGCTACCCAAACTCACGGAACAGTTTATGAACCGTTTTGTCCGGCTGTTGGAAGATGAGTGCGAACCTATCCGCGCTAGCGTAAAAGCAGATTATGATATTACGTCGAGCTATTGCATGAGGGCAGCCCCTATAAACCCGCAATCTACAACCGCGTGATGGAAAACGTAGCCTGCACATGGTTCAACCGCTTGATTGCCCTGAGGATCATGGAAGTCAACGACTGGCTCCCCTCCAATATCCGCATACTGTCGAGCCGTGAACCGGGACGCGCCGAACCGGACGCGATGCGCGAGGTCGAGAGTCTTGATTACGTCAGTCAACCGAAAATCGCCGAACTGCGGACAGACACGGATATAAACGCTTCCGAAAAACTGTACAAGTATATCCTTATCTCCCAATGCAACGCACTGTCAGCTTTGCTGCCGGGAATGTTCCAAAAGGAACACGACTACACCGAGCTGCTCCTGCCCGACGCGCTGCTTGCCGGAGGCGGCATCGTCAATGAGCTTGTGACCACGATTCACGAGAACAACTTTGATGTCGATAAACAGGGGCAAATTGAGATTGTCGGTTGGCTGTACCAGTTTTATATCTCAGAAAAGAAAGACGAAGTTTTCTTGGGGTTGAAGAAGAACATAAAAATCAACAAGGACACTATCGCTGCCGCCACACAGCTTTTCACGCCAGAATGGATTGTGAAGTACATGGTGGAAAACAGCTTGGGACGGCTGTGGCTTGATACCCACCCCAATGTGGATTTACGCTCAAAATGGAAATACTACGTTGACGAAGTTGAACAAGAGCCGGAGGTCGCAGAGCAGATCCGGGTTCTACGATCACAAAGCCCCGTGAGACGCCTGGAGGACATAAAACTGATAGACCCCTGCATGGGCAGCGGTCATATTCTGGTGTACGCCTTTGACGTGCTGTTTCAGATTTACCAAAGCGAGGGCTATTCCGAGCGCGATATACCGAACCTAATTCTGAAGAACAACCTTTACGGTTTGGATATCGACGACCGCGCCGGACAGCTTGCCTACTTCGCGCTGATGATAAAGGCGCGTAGTTACAACCGCCGCTTCTTACAGCCGGAGAACATACCGCAGCCGATGGTTTACGCCGTTCCCGAAACGAAAATTGATCTTATCGGCATTGGTTTATTCCTTGGAGCAAGCATGACTGAGAGTGAAAAAATAGCATCCTCGGAGGACTTGAAGTATCTCGTTGAACTTTTCAGCAAAGGCAAGGAGTACGGCTCTGCCATGAAAATTGAGCTTGAGATTAATTATGAGCGGCTTCGGAAGTATATACATGACTATTCGCTGGGGCAAATGACGTTTGAACATAATGAATTCGTTCAGCATGCGGAATACTTAGACCACATGATTGATGTTGCTGCCGTGCTTTCGCGAAAGTATGACGTAGTGGTGACGAATCCGCCGTATATGAGCGCGAGTAATATGAATAGCGCTCTTTATGATTTTACACAAAAAGTCTATTCTAATAGTAAAAGCGACCTTTTTTCAGTATTTATTGAGAAATACTTGTTACTGTCAAAAATGCAGGGGTGCATTTCCATGATAACAATGCGAGCATTGAATCGGGTGGTCGGACTACCGTAGCCAAACTGTTTTACAACGTGGCTAACAGGACGATTGGGCTTGTCGGTATGTGGGATTGCGTTGCTTTTGACAAAGTTGCCGGGATTACGTTCAAAGACAAAGACGGCATACAGATTATGAAAGACTTTATGACGTCCGGCTCTTTTGCTCGTGGTAAGGAAGAAAAGAACGCCAACGCTTCAATGATGTTTGTGGGGAACATCAAGCCAACAGAAATATTAGAAGCGAACCTTGCCAAAACAGCAAAGCAAATGCTTGAAAATGGCGAAAAGATAAGAAATCAAGTTTTAATTATCTTGCATTATGGCGGTTACTGTGTATACAAACACTTACAAATGGGCTATTATGGCTCACTTCGCTTAAATAGAATTAAGCCAATCAAAAGACACAACTGAAACTGAATAGGAACAGACGGCCAACCGGCGGTTTTTTTGATACACATGCGATAGTTTTATTTACATAACATAAAAGAATTTTGCCCAAATGGGAAGAAACTCTTTAAGCCTTAATTCCCAAGGAATATTCTACCACATAGGTAGAAAGCGGTTGTGATAGCAAATACAAAAGAAATACCGCGCAATCATGCAGAAAATGGTAAAAAATGCAACGACATATGCTGGCATATGCTTATACCCGACAGTTCGACCTACACCCAACAGTTCGGCATACGCTTGTTTAAAGCGTTGTATTGTGCTATCTTAGTTAAATAGACGCAAGGCGGGGTGATCCGTGATGAAAAAATTACCGATAGGGATTCAGAATTTCAAAAAAATCATTACCGGCAACTATGTTTATGTCGACAAAACACAGTATATCTATAACCTGATAAACGGCGCGAGCTACTATTTCCTATCGCGTCCGAGGAGGTTCGGAAAATCGCTTTTGCTCGACACCATAGGCGAGGTTTTCGGCGGCGATAAAGAGCTTTTCAGGGGGCTTTGGATATATGATTCGGACTATGATTTCACAAAACATCCGGTAATCAGGCTCGATATGAGCAATATAGCGAATGATACGCCTGAGCTACTGAAAGACGCCATCATGCTCGCTTTGGGCGGACGCATACAAGACGAAGGTTTTGACATTGCCGATGGAATCCCTTCACATATGTTTACACGGCTGATCGAACTCCTGCATAAAAAATACAAACAAAGAGTCGTCGTACTTATAGACGAATACGACAAGCCAATTCTGGATCATATAACCGACATCGAAACATCTGACGCCAACAGACAAGTCCTTCGGGGCTTTTACGGCATCCTCAAATCAATGGATCCATACCTCAAATTTACATTTATTACGGGCGTAACAAAGTTTACTAAAACCTCAATATTCTCCGGTCTCAACAATCTAAAAGATATTACTATGCTGGAAGCATACGCGGATATCTGCGGTATTCCAATTGGAAGCCTGGATGAGTACTTTGATGAACACATTGATCGCCTGTCTCAAGATAATGATTTCAAGCAATACGACAGTATATATGATGAAATCCTGAACTGGTACGACGGTTATTCGTGGGATGGGGCAACAAGGCTATTTAACCCGTACTCACTGCTTAACTTTATTGACGACAGGAAATTTATGAATTATTGGTATGTGAGCGGTACCCCATTATTCCTCATTGACATGATTAAGAAGAAACCGGAATCATTTCTGGCGCTCAGAAATCTTAAAATCACTGAAATGATGCTTGACACTTTTGATATCCGAAAAATGGAAATAGAACCGCTGCTGTTTCAAACCGGGTATCTTACAGTGAAGGAAGTCATAAAAACAAGAGGTTCGCCGATTTATCGTCTTGATATGCCCAATTTTGAAGTCAGGGACGCGTTCAATCTGCAGATACTGTCGGGATTGACGGAGAGCGGAGACGTCACAACCGGGCAGGCGCGGTTTGAAATACAAGAGGCGCTTGAAAAAGGCGATCTGCAAAAAATGCTTGTCATACTCCGCAGCCTTTTCGCTTCAATTCCCTATAATCTTCACGTCGACCTCGAGGCGTATTACCACTCTATATTCTACGCTACGATGACTGTACTCGGGTTTGACATGGACATCGAAGTCTCGGTGTCAAGAGGTAGGGTCGACGCAGTTCTTGATCTTGAGGACAAGGTTTATGTGATGGAGTTCAAGTATAAAAAATGCCCGCCTGACGCTAATGAGGAAGATAAGCGAAAGCTGTTTCAAGAAGCTCTGGACGAGGCAATGGCGCAAATAAACGACAGGGGATACGCCGAGAGGTACAAGGGCAGCGGCAAGGCGATCTACCGTGTTGCGTTCGCCTTCATCGGCAGGGACGAAATCGAGATGAAAAATGAATAAACTCAGGCATGCGAAGCGTATAGCAAAGTCGGCGAGGAACTGCTGTTAATAGAAAGCCCGCTCACGGATCTGCGCCGTATGGACATAGTTGTTGATTTTGACCGTGAACAGTTTATCATTGAACTGAAGCTATGGAAAGGCAAAGCGGAGTTTATCCGCCCCCACCCGCCCCCACCTATAGAGTTGGGGTCTTGAGTTAAGACTCCCGCCTCTTCAGGCGGAACATATTCAGGTTGAGTACAATTTCCATCTGAAGTCTCTGGATGCTTTACTACTTCTATAAGTCGTAAAGCGGTTTGAATCCACCTTGCTCTGCCACTCCTGCGAGTGACCTTCGCCGTCAAGCGTGTCTTTCTTGATCTCGGCTTCCCAATTCTCCACGCCCTTGCCAATCTGGCAATCGGGCTGCGGCAATCCAATTTCTAATCGTCGATCGTGACGGTATTTGTGCTTTCGCTCCAATCGACTGTGCAACCAAGGGCTTCGGCTACAAACCTGATGGGGATCATGGTCCGGTCGTTAAATAGAATCGGTTCGACGTCCATGTCAACAATTCGCACAACATCGTGATCATTGACACTCAGCAAAAGACTCCCGATCGTCAATGACACCGATACATCATCACGAATGTTTTCTATAACTATATCAAATTTCACTATAAACTAAAATATTCGTCGACAACATTTGGAATGATTGTAACTGTTTCCTACATGTTTTGGCTCGTTTGGTAAATGAAGACGTGAGTGCCGGTGGATATACAAATCTTGGCATTTATGGCATCCCTGAAGGATAATGGGACACAAATTCCGCAAAATGAGCGTGTGCAGTAGGATTAATAAATGGAAAGGAATATCCGGTATGTCCGCTAAATATTTTATTTGCATCATCCACTTGTAATCGCCTTCATTTTGTGGCATAATGATGCAGATTATGAAGTCGTGAAGGAGATAAACCGTGAAAGTATTTGATTACAAAAACGCTCCGAAAGCTCTGCTCACGCCGGATATTGTGTCAATGCTTACGAGTATCCACGAACACAAGGGCAAGCAAGAGCTATTTATCGAGGAGTATTCCGACACGCTTACCACGCTGATGGAAATTGCAAAAGTTCAAAGTACGGGCGCATCCAACCGCATTGAGGGTATTCAAACAACTGACAGGCGGTTAGAAGAATTGGTCAGAGACAAATCAGCGCCCCGCAACCGAACGGAACAGGAAATAGCGGGGTATCGCGACGTTCTCACCGTAATTCACGAAAGCTACGATTATATTAACCCGCGCCCGAACATCATTTTACAACTGCATAAACAGTTATACTCGTTTGCGGGAACATCAATTGGCGGGTCGTATAAAAACGCCGATAACTTCATTACTGAAACCGACGCGGATGGTAACGAAAAAATCCGTTTCACACCTGTTCCCGCGTATCTGACCGCAAATGCGATGGAAAGCCTTTGCAATTCATTTATTAAAGGTATAGAAAAGAACGAATATGACCCACTTCTGCTTATACCTATGTTTGTTTTGGATTTTCTTTGTATTCACCCCTTCAATGACGGTAACGGGCGTATGAGCCGCTTGTTGACGCTGCTGCTTTTCTACCGCGCAGGATATATCGTTGGGAAATATATCAGTTTAGAAAAACTGATTGAGAACACCAAAGATACTTATTACGAGGTATTGCAGGACAGTTCAACGGATTGGCGCGACAACATAAGCGACTATACCCCATTTGTCCGATATTATCTCGGAGTTGTGCAGAAAGCGTACAAAGAGTTTGAGGAGCGTGTGACCTATCTGCTACATCGCGGATTATCAAAGCCCGATCGCATAAAAGCTGTAATAGATCGGAAAATCGGTAAAATCACAAAAAAGGATATTATAGAAGCTTGCCCGGACATCAGCAAGGTAACGATAGAGCGCACCCTGACCGCACTTGTCAAGAACGGATATTTAGTCAAAACCGGCGGCGGGCGTTTGTCTGCTTACGGCAAAACAGATATTTAGTCAAAACCGGCGGCGGGCGTTTGTCCGCCTCCGGCAAAACGGATAATCAGCCATACGATTCTTCGACTCCCGCTGGGTTTCGGGTGAAGCCCGCTTTGCAAAAACGTAGAATGCATTTGCGCCGCTATAGGAGCTCGATATAATTATTTATTGTTTCAACGGCGTCGTCAAATTCGCTGTGCAACAGTTGTTCGGCGATTGTGCTTAACAAGTCCAAGGTCTTTTTCGACCATTTCGCATTCTTTAGTTCCGCCAGCGTTTCGTCTGCGACATTGTCGTCATACTCTTCGCAGGCGCCTTTTATAGCTAGAAGCTTTTCTCTCAAGTATGTCTTATCCTCGACTGTCTCGTTACTGCCGGATGCGGCAGGCGCTGTCTGCGAGATCAGTTTATCCCTGAAAGAGCGCAGTGAATAAAGAAAGGCGGGCGTATCGGCCTTTAGTTTCTCGAGATCGCCTTCCCGCGCGGCAATTTCCAATTCCAGGGCTTGACTGGACAATTCCTTATTGCCGATACTCGCAAGCGCGCTTTTTATACCATGTACGTTAATAATGTAAATCCGCATATTGTCTTCTTGGTCATAATTGCTCTTATCCGATATCGATTCAAGCGCCGAAAGAGCTTTTGAGGCGTCCCTTATAAAAACCTCGGAAAAACGGGGATCAATTACCTGTTGAACAGCAGCGCTATCTTCAAAAGAATGGTTCTTTGATGATTTCACATGCTGTTTAGCCGCATAAACGGCTTCACGCGGATGCCTGTCACGTATCAGCCTGTTGAGCACAGCGTTTAGTTGGCGTATATCAATAGGTTTTGAAATAAAATCATCAAACCCATTTCCCAGAAATACGTCGGCTTGCCCGGAAACGGCATTTGCGGTCAGCGCCACTATAGGACGATTATATCCCATACTCCTTATAATTTTGGTCGCCTCAATGCCATCCATTTTTGGCATCATATGGTCCATAAACACAATGTCATATTCGCGGCCTCTCTTGATTTGCTCAATTGCCGCAATTCCGCTGTCCGCCGAGTCGATTTTTAATTCATAGGGCGCCAGAAGCCCTTTAGCCACGTAGATATTCGTTTCAACGTCGTCAACAATCAAAACGCTGCCGTAAGGCATTGATTCGCGAGTTATTTGTACTCTTCTCATCTGCGCCCTGCTGTTAGAGCGGAAGTTATGTAAATTGTTAGCCACTTCCTTGCCTAATACTTCGGAACCGATCCTTTCCTGTGGTATATAAACGGTAAACTTGGAACCTTTACCGATTTCGCTTTCCACGTGTATCTTGCCGTTCATAAGGTGGAGTAACTTCTGTGTAATACTCATTCCGAGCCCGGTACCCTCTGTCGAGCGGTTAGTTCCCTCGCCGAATCTGGAATACTCGTCAAACAGCTTTTCAACATTTTCCTTTGTCATTCCTTGTCCCGTATCACTGACGCAAATAATAAGCGTTGTTGTATCGGCGCTTGCGCCGCTGCTGCTTGCGCTACCACCGCTATTGACTCCGCCGCCGCCACTCATTACTCCGGCGGCGCTTATCGCTTCGCCACCACCGCCTTCCCCGGCAGCGGTCACGCCTGCACCACCGCCTTCCCCGGCAGCGGTCACGCCCGCACCGGCGCCTGCACCACCGCCTTCCCCGGCAGCGGTCACGCCCGCACCGGCGCCCGCATCGCCATCTACACCGGCAGCAGCTACAGACATTTTTACCAGACCCTCATGTGTATATTTAAACGCATTT
>WRNQ01000042.1 GCA_009776565.1 Synergistaceae bacterium
CCCCTTTGAAAAGGGGGCGGCCCCCTGCGGAATCGTTCCGGTAACGCTATTTAGCGATGGATGTGCTTAATAAAAGCTGTAGGGGCGGCATTCTGCTTAATAAAAGCTGTAGGGGCGGCATTCTGCCGCCCTTACTAGTAAGGAGGTTTTGGCTTGGAAATATATCTCTTTCTTGTTTCTGTGGTGATAATAACCTGCGTTATGTTTAACAGGCTGACAAGCGAATTTGGGGTCCCCACACTGTTTGTGTTCATAGTTATAGGAATGCTTTTTGGTTCAGACGGCATCTTTAAAATTAGTTTCCATAATTATAAATTCGCCGAACAAATTTGCTCGATTGCCCTGATAATAATAATGTTTTCCGGAGGTTTCGGCGCTAATTGGCATGAAGCAAAGCCTATCGCATCAAAATCTTTCCTCCTTGCGACCATTGGAGTTTTTATGACAGGCGCTGCTTTGGCGCTCTTTTGTTATTTTGTGTTAAATATGGGCATATTTGAAAGCATGCTTATAGGTTCCGTGACAAGTTCAACTGACGCTGCGTCAGTTTTCTCGATTTTGCGTTCAAAGAAACTGGGACTCAAAGAAAATACGGCGTCAATGCTTGAAATCGAAAGTGGCAGCAATGACCCATGCTCGTATATGCTTACGATGATAACTTTGGCGTTTATAAGCGGCAAAATTTCTACGGGCGGAGTAATTTACATGACTGTTGCCCAGTTTTTTTTCGGTACGGTTTTAGGGATTGTAATGGGTTATATTACACTATTTACGTTGCGTAACGTAAAAATGGCGGACGGTTTTGACATGGCGTTTGTGGTAGGCGCGGCGCTAATGTCTTATGCTTTCCCTTCCGCGATAGGCGGAAACGGATATTTAAGCGTTTACATAGTCGGACTCATTCTTGGAAATGAGGATTTAAAAGACAAACCTTCCCTTGTGCATTTTTTTAATGGAGTAACAGGCCTTGCTCAGATGATAATATTTTTCCTGTTAGGTCTTCTTGCCTATCCGTCGCAAATACTGCCTGTGTTCTTTCCATCATTATTAATTTTCCTGTTCCTTACTTTCGTTGCCAGACCCATATCGATTTTTTCAATACTTACCCCTATGAAGTGCAGTATTCCGCAGCAACTATTGGTTTCGTTCGCGGGTGTCCGAGGCGCCGCATCGATAGTTTTTGCCACTATGGTCATTGTCAGCAGCGTTTCCCCCCAAAATGACGTTTTTCATATAACGTTCTGCATTGTTCTTTTGTCGATAGCGTTTCAAGGGTCGCTTCTTCCGTGGATGTCAGGAAGATTAAAAATGACTGACGCAGACATTGATGTTATGAAAACATTCAACGACTATACCGAAGAAATGGATGTTCAATTTATAAAACTTGTTTTGAATGAGAATCATCCGTGGGTAAATAAAATTATAAGAGAACTGGTCTTGCCGCCGGATACGCTTATTGTATTGATTCTGAGAGGGGAAGATAAGATTATACCAAACGGAGCTACATTGTTGATGGAAGAAGATATCTGCGTGTTGAGCGCAACGGCGTTTCGGGATGACAAAAACGTAAAACTCCTGGAATTTAAGATAACGCATGACAGTAAATGGCAGGGAAAGAGGATTTCCGAAGTATCGCATCAACCCGGCGAACTGGTAGTTATGATAAAGAGGGGCAACAGAAGCGTAATTCCAAGAGGAAATACCACAATTTACGAAAACGACATAATTGTCATAAACAAAATTGAGTAAAAAATATTTTGACAAAACCCATCAGGTTAATATAAAATATTAAACAGCACAAACAAATCTCAGATGGAGATTTGTCAAAAAAGGAGGAATTGATATATGCGTAAAATTTTAGCGATTTTTGCGGTAATTTTATTGTTGTCCGGAACAGCTTTTGGTTTCCCACATGACCCGAATCCAAGCGCGATTCAGGATGCAGGTGGCGGGATACCTGGCTTCAACGGGTTCGACGGTACATGGTCGTCGGCTTTCGGGTCAAGCACGGGGGATACGTTGCGTCTCTATAACTTTTTTACTGAGGAGTTTGCCAAACTCGGCGGCCCTGGCGGAACAAATGACTTGAATATCTGGAATTCTCCAGGCTTTAATGCTGACAAATGGAGTCAGCAAAAAGCCGCGTGGCAGTTTATGCTTGATAACCCAGGAGTGACTGTTCCGACATACATTGGGCGCGCTATGTACACCACGCAGACGGAATTGGTCAATTTCATCGAAAATCTGCCCAGAACCAACCTTACGGTTGAGTACCTTGGCGAAATCCCAAGAGGGTTCCCATTCCCGTTTTTGATTTTCTCCAAAAATACCGATCGCACTCCCGCAGGGCTTGCGGCAACTGGCAAACCGCTTGTCTGGGTGCAGGGAAACATTCATGGCGATGAGACGTCAGGCCCTGAGGGATGCCTCACTCTGGCGAACGACCTTGCAAGAGGGAGATATGACAGTTACCTTGATAAGGTCAACGTGATATTAATTCCCCGCGTTTGCGCTGACGGAGCCAAAGCTCCGAGAAGAGAAAGCCGCGATCTTCTTGCTCTCCAGTGGACTCCTCAGCCTGAAGCAAGGGACCTCAACCGCGACAACATGCTTCTTGACCTTCCTGTTACCCGCGCAATGAGAAAGATGTTCCTGGCTTACGGTCCGCATTTTTGCGCCGACCTTCACGAGCGAAGCGGTAGCAGTATCAGCGCAACTATTACGAATACTTTTGGCGTGAAAATTGATAACGACGGCGGCGACATCGGATCCAGCGGAACGACAATATTACAGGGCACGAGGGAACTTATCCGCCTTCGCTACGAGTACATGGAGCCCGCCCTTGCGAAGCTTGCCGAACCGTACGGAGTTACTTTCGGTCTTTATCGCGAGGGAACGGATACAATCGCCCATGGCGTAACTAATAACTTTGGAACCTCCTGGGCAAGTACTGCTGCTACCAGATGGGCGCGTCTTGATGGAGACAAATGGCCTCCAGCGGCCGGTCCGAACAGAGGACCCTACTGGGAAGCAGAGTATAGCAACACCTTCGTTAACAACACTGCCTGGGACCCTGATGCTCCTTATTACGTCATCCCCGAAGCCTACTATAATAACCGCAGCAGCCGCAACATCAATGCCATGCCCGGCGTTGTGAGCCAGCTTTTTGAGAATAAGGGTCCTGGCGCAAGGCTTTTCTTTGAACGCAGAGTCGCTACAGGGTATCTTTGCGCGCTTTCAATCATTAAGACGGCTGCGGAACAAGGAGACGAGATACTGCCAAAGATAATGGAAATAAGAAAGAACTTTGTTGAAAAGGGCAAAACAGTCAGCACGAACGATATGGTGCCCATCCTCGTTGTCCAACCGAGACCGATGCATTGGAACGCCGGCAGCGATCAGGTTAAGGGCGCTGACGGAACAAACTATCTTCCGGATTTTGGTTATGCGGGCAGAGAAGTTGGATATACGGTAGTAGATCTTGGATTGGCAAATGTAACGGATCCCAAAGACCTGAGCGCTGTAGTAAGATATGACGGAACGAAAGCAGTCAGGAGTAGAGTTCCAAACCCAACCAGCAGCGCCGACTATGAGCCGCTACAAGGCGGTCCGAGCCCTGACGGTTATCATCAGGTAGTCAAATTTGAGCATACCTGGCTCGGCTGGGCGTTGAGAGAACGTATCCGTCCCTACGCGTACATTTTCGAGGGGCCCTATGCAAATGAGCTCGCAACGCGAATGATGATAGCGGGAATTAACGTGAAACGCCTTGCTCAGGATACTGCAATTGACGTTGAGGGATGGAAGTATAATCAACCTCCTTATGTCGACCTTGCCAACTCCGGTACTAACGGCTGGTTGAACAGAGATATCACAATGTACGAGATTCCGGGCAGACAGTTCAAGAAGGACGCATATGTAGTTTACCTTGGGCAGCTTGCTTCAAACCTTATTTCGATGTACTTTGAGCCCGATCTTCCATGGAACGTTGCTTCCTGCATTTTCCTCCCGTACATGAGCGTCGCTGCCGGCGGAGCTTCCACCAGAGACCTGTCCGCTGCGTTAGTTGGAGTGGAGATGCCCGCGTATCGTTATCTCAAGGAAGTTGACCTTCCGACTTACGATTTGGATCATTTCCTTCCGCTTGTAAACAGAGGAGCTGTTGCGCGTTTCTTCAACTACCAGACACAGGAAAGCATTGCAGCAGTAGCTGCGGCTACCGGAGAGGAATTTATTAAGGTTTACGAATATGATTTCCAGGTACATACAAGAACAAACGCGCTTGTTAACGGCAGATTCAATATAACTCTTCCGACGAGCGAGAACACAAAAGGCTACCTGATCCTTAAAAAGGACGGCACATATGAGGAGCTTAAACCGCTTGCAACAAAAATGGCAGGCTGGAATATCGGTACTGTTGTGGTTGCCGATCATGGAGTCGTTCCGTTTACGGTTGATCTGACAAGCGTTGATATGCCTGTTGTTGGCGACGGAAGCAACAGGACAGTTCCGCGTGCGCTGCCGGCAAATGACGACTTGATTGGCGTTCGTATAGTTGAGATAGTGACGAACGAGTTTGCGGAAATGTTCAAAGACGGGAAACTTCCTCCGAATGCTGTAATAACGCCAAAAGGCATTAAGTATACGGATCTGTTTACCGAAAAGGGAACATTATTAAGCAATGCTATGCTTGACGGATGGATTATTGTTGGTGTAACTCCGCAGAGCGGTCCGGGCTGGAAAGTCAATATCGTCAACGGTGAACTTGTCGTGACGTTCACCAAGGAAGTATACGACGAAGAAACAGTGACAGTGACCCTTCAAAAAGTCGGATCGACGGAAACGAAAGAAATGGATATTACGTTCTCCGGTGAGCATGAGAGCTTAATAGACAAGCTTATCGACTTAACAGGCTGCAACGCGGGAGTTTATATGTTAGCTCTGCTTGCGCTCTTCCCATTGTTTATCAGAAGAAGAGGTTAAGTTGGTAATCTAAGAGAATTATTTTTTAATGATGTAGAGCGGGCGTCCCTCGCCCGCCAACCCTGTGGTTCAAATTGTGGTTTATTAGCCAATGGTGGTCGTCATGAGGGCGTTCCAGTCCTGTTGTAGGGCGGGGGCTCTGCTCCCGCCGTATTCTATGGGGCAATGGTTGTGATTAAGGTGCACTGTTCTATGTAGCGACGGTTTTTTTGGGAGCGCGGGCGTCTCGCCCGCTAACCATTCGGTTCAAATTGTGGTTTATTAGCCAATGGCGGTCACCATGAGGGCGTTCCGGTTATCAGTCTGGGACGCCCTGTGTGCGTCCCCTGCAGTTCTATATAGCGATGGTCTGGGTTTGGGAGCGCGGGCGTCTCGCCCGCATTCTTTGAATTTTTCTTAATATAATGACATTGCTCGTACTCTTGCACTACTCCATTCCCATTCCTCAGCATTTTCTACCAATCCATATTTTACTGGATTTCCACGAATATAAGTACTGGCAACAGCAAAATGTTTCTCATTTCTGATAAATCGGTCAAAATAATCAGGC
The DNA here is from genome assembly GCA_009776565.1 of Synergistaceae bacterium. Next base: position 5,534 of record WRNQ01000042.1, read on the forward strand.
GCCCAAAAATCACCAGTACGTCTAAGCTCTATATTTGCTTTTTTTGCAGTGAAGGATTTCCATGAATGAACTATACCAGAGAGGGAAAAGCAATTGTTTTCAGTAATAAGTACATGAACATGGTTAGGCATAATACACCAATCAATCAGTTTGTAGCGCTGACCATCAAAGTATAAAATTGAATCCTGCACTATCTTTGCAATCTTTTTGTATTTTAAATAGCACTTTCCGTGCCCCGCATCTTTATATTCATTTGTACGCTCTAGCAGAATATTTTTACGCTNTTCATCAGTGTATGTTTTTTCAGTAGTTTGCAGTTCATCTCTCCATTCTNCAATGACATGTTCAGGTATACTATCACAAAGCCTGAATGAAATTGACTGTACCAAATCTGGCTCGTCAAAATGAGGGATATACCCACGGGAATGCCAGCCTCGAAATATTTCATTTAATGCGGGCGATCCCGCCCGCGCTCCCATTAGCTTCCATTCTTCAATTCCTTTCGTTGTCTATTATCGTAATCTTATCACAAATGACAATTGTTCCGAAATGCTATAGAGGCGACTGTGAAATTGTAATGTCATGAATTTATGAAATACACTACTGCATGCTTTATCCTACGTTCCGTAAAACCCCGCCCTTTGGAGGCGCCCCGTAAACACAATCACCGCTATTTATAACGGGTTGGCGGGCGATCCCGCCCGCGCTCCCAAATTGCCCAACGGCGCTATGTAGCGATGGTCTGGGTTTATAAAAACGGACAACGGGGATGGTCGTCCCTTCTCAGTTCTCAGTTCTCAGTTCTCAGCTCTCAGCTCTCAGCTCTCAGCTCTGACCAAATCTATCACCGTTACCTCGGGGGGCGTCAAAAATCGCAGCGCGGGTCCCCAAAAACCAGCTCCGTTACTGACGTAGATTGCGCTATCCCCAATATATGATAATTTTTGAACGCTGTTATTCGCCCGTTGCGTCGCGTAGCCGAACGGCCATATTTGTCCGCCGTGAGTGTGCCCTGACAGTTGCAGGTCAAATTTTCCGTCGCTGTCCTTTATGATGTCCGGACGGTGTTTTAAGAGCAAAACGAACCTGTCCTTTGCGATATGCAGCTCGTCCGGCCACCGCTTTCTCCACTCCAGTTGTTCGTCCACCCCCAGGATAGTAATGCCTGCAATTTCTATTTTGGCGTCACGCAAAAGAGTAATATCGGCGCGTTTCATAAAATCTACGGTGCGTCCGACTCCACCGGAAATAAATTCGTGGTTCCCGGTCACAGCGTAAACGCCCCATTTAGCTTTACATAACGCCAAAAGTACTGCCTCTTCCTCAAAAAAACTCGTTCTGCTGTCTATAAGGTCTCCCGTATAAACCAGGATGTCCGGCTCAGCTTCGCTCGCAATGTCCATAATTTTCCGCAGCCGGTTAATGGTGAAAAGTCCGCTGGCAAGGTGGACATCCGATATATGTACGAGCCTCAACCGGTCAATTCCTTCCGGAAGTTTTGACGTTTCCATTTCAAGAGAAACGCGCCTCACGTTCCATGCTTCGTAATAGCTGTAAACCGAAATTGACATGGTCAAAAGAATCACTATCGGAACGTACTTTCGCGGGTTGAAAAAATCGGATATGAAACTTGCGCCAAATATGACGTCAATAAATTTAGCAAAGAGCGAGGAGATATCAATTACAAGAAAAATTGCGCAAGCTATTCCCACAATCGCCGCCCGTGTGAAAGCAGTGGAGTATAAAAATTCCACGCGCTCACCCATGCCGAAAAAATCCCATTGGGAAGTGAGCCCTAACGCTGCCCATGCAACAGCCCATGCTATATAAACAATATTCCACCAACCTCTGCCGAAACCAGAGTGTAATTTTAAAAATAAATATATATTGGTTGCTGTCAAAAACATAAATACGTAACGAAACATGGATGTCCTCCTAAAGCACTGTCTTTGTTATCTGAAATTATAATGCCCGTTGCGAAATATAACACGTTATTTGTGCGCCTTGAGTATTTTCATATTTGATATTATACTTTGGTCGGGAAGCAAAGGCGCGTTGCCTTTGATAAATGTTATTTTACTAAATAATGCTATAGTTGCGCCCGTTGCGCGTTTCGCGCACTATTCAATTTCGGGAGCGCGTATTCAATTCTCAAGTGAGGAGAGATGTGATGAAAATACTTAGACCTGAAACTCTGACGCAAGCTCTCGGATTCATGAGATCTAACGAAGGAGCTTTGCCGGTAGCGGGTTACACCGATATAGCGCCCGCTCTACGCCGCGAAAAAGAAGGTAAGGTTGTAAATTCGACCGTTGGAATTGACCTATCCTTACTTGATGAATTGAAAAATATAGGAATCCACGCCGATGGCATCGAAATAGGGGCGTTGGTGACATATTCGGATATCTTAAACGCAAGAAAAAGATTTCCGCTTCAGTACGAAGCCATAACTCAAGCTTCCGCCCTCACGGGAACCCCGCAGATACGAAACAGGGGAACAATCGGAGGAAACCTTGCAACAGCCTCATCTACAGCGGATATTGTAGTGTCATTTTGTGTTTTTGACGCTGCTGTAAAGCTTGCGAGCGCTGAAAGAGGCGTTCGCGAAGTTTGCGTAAATGAGTTCGTTCTTTCTCCCGGTTTGACCTGTATAAAAGATGACGAGCTCATAACGTCGGTCTGCATTAAAACATACGGGGAGAATGTCAGGTCGCGTTTTATGAAAGTCGGCGGGAGGGCAGGCAACGCTGTTTCTTTAGTAAATATGGCTGTTGCAGCCGGAATTAAGGATGGAGTTATGGAATCATGCCATGTATGTGCGGGTTCTGTTGCCCCGCGTCCTGTAAGATTTTATGAACTGGAATCCTTTATCGTGGGCAAAACTCTTGAAAATATACTGTGCGAAGAGGCTTTATCGTTAATACAAAAAGCAATAAGTCCTATATCGGATTTGTATGCCGAAGCCGAATATAGGAAGAGAGTTACTGGAAAGATGTTCTTTAAGCTAATGGAAGAAATCTTTAATGTTCAAACAGGGGCGTGAATAAATTGGATGCCGGACTTATAAAAATTAAGTTTACTCTTAACGGAGAACATGTTGAAATACTGGCGCCTCCGGACAAGACGCTTCTTAGGATATTAAGGGAAGATATAAGGATCATGGGAACAAAAGAAGGTTGCGAAGAAGGAGAATGCGGGGCGTGTACAGTAATATTGGATGGTAAAGCCGTCAATGCCTGTTTGGTCCCTGCAATACAACTCGAAAACAGAGATATCCTTACTATTGAAGGGCTTTCTGACGGAAAAAGGCTGCATAGGATACAGCAGGCTTTTGTTGACGCAGGCGCTATTCAATGCGGTTATTGCACTCCCGGAATGGTGATGAGCGCGCTAGCTTTATTATCCGAAAATCCAAATCCAAACGAGGATGACATACGTAATGCAATATCAGGAAATTTGTGTCGCTGCACCGGTTATCAGAAAATAATTCAAGCCGTAAAGATTGCGAGCGAGAATATATAAACATTATGAAAGGAAGCAAACAGATGATAGAGCTCACAAAAGAGAATTGCGAAGTTGAGGTAAAGGAAAGCGCTATTCCGGTCGTTGTTGATTTTTGGGGGCCTGCGTGCGGACCGTGCGCGGCGTTGATGCCGAGCTTCACGGAGCTGGCTTCAAAACCTGAATATGAGGGGAAAGTGAAATTCTGTAAGGTCGATACTTCTTTGAATAAGCGCGTGGCAATTTCGTTTAAGGTGATGGGGCTTCCCACTTTCCTATTCTGGAAAGGCGGGTCTGAGGTAGCGCGCTTGTCCGGACAGAACGCAACAATTGAAAGTATTAAAGCAAAAACAGATGAACTTTTAAAATAACAGAGGAGGGTGTTTGTAGAGATGAGCGAAAAAAAGTTGACCGGAAAAAAGCTTATTCTCCTGGGCACACGTGACGGAGTACCGGGACCGGCTATGGAAGCTTGCTTTAAGAACAGCGGGGCGGAAACGGTATTTTCAGTTACCGAATGCCTATCCTGAACCGCTACGGGAGCAATGGATCTACAAAATCAGCAGCGTATAAAAGACGAGGCTGAAAAATATGGCGGAGAAAACGTTGTTGTTATTCTTGGTTCCTCTGATGCAGAAGGCGCGGGGATTTATGCCGAGACAGTAAGCAACGGCGACCCCACATATGTAGGTCCGCTTGCAGGAGTCCAGTTAGGACTCCCTGTTTATCATATTTTTGATGACATAATACGTAAGGAATGCGATTTTGAAGCATGGGACGAGCATGTTAATATGATGGAAATGGTGCTTGACACGGTGAAACTTTCTTCAGCAGTAAGGGAAATCCGTGATCAATACAGCAAATATGCCATTTAAGGAGGTATTGTTTTGTTCGTAAAGCCAGAATTTACCGGAAAAGTTGAAAATCTGAAAGATATATATTATGCAGGCGGATGTTTTTGGGGGGTAGAAAAATATTTCTCGCTCATACCCGGAGTACACGATGTCACTGTTGGTTATGCCAACGGGACAACTCAAAATCCAACGTATAAGGAAGTATGCGCCGGAGATACCGGACATGCGGAAACAGTTCATGTCAGATATGACCCTGATTTAGTGACTCTCAAGACTCTTACGGAACATTTTTTTAAGATAATAGACCCAACCAGTCTGAACAGACAGGGCGCTGATGTTGGCAGCCAATACAGGACAGGTATTTACTTTGTTAATAAAGAGGATATTGAAGTATTAAATGAAATTATGTCGGAAGTCCGGATGGAATATGATAAGCCTGTTGTTACGGAGCTTGAGCCGTTGAGGGCTTATTATCCTGCGGAAGAATACCATCAGGATTACTTGGAAAAAAATCCAAATGGTTATTGTCATATAGACTTCGAAAAGATTAAAATATAGTAACTGAGCATTTATACTAATCGAAAGGATGAAAAATATGTTGCACGGAATGAAAAGAATGAGAAAGAGTCTTATGGTTGTTTCGTTTATGTTCGTCATCACAGTATTTTTTGCCTGCACTGCGTCTTTAGCTGCTGAACAGTCTTTAATGGAAATGTACAATATCATCAAAACAAAAGAATTTGTCGACCTGACACATGCGTTTGATACGGAAATTCCGCATTGGCCGGGATTTCCCCAGGAAAAACGCGAGACCATATATTGGTATGACAATGGAGTCGGAAGCATGGGCACAGGTTTTTTTGCTCAGATTTACTCGCATGTGGGGCAATGGGGAACTCACTGCGACCCTCCCGCGCATTTCATAAAAGGTCTGCGTACAATAGATCAAATTGATGTTAAGGAAATGTTTCTCCCTCTCGTTGTGATAGATGTCAGCAAAAAAGCTGCTGAAAATCCTGACTATGCTTTGACGATTGAGGATATACAAGATTGGGAGAGCAAGCATGGACTTATCCCGGAAGGGTCGTTTGTCGCTATGCGCACCGATTGGTCAAAGCGCTGGCCTGACGCCGCAGCAATGCGGAATGCTGATGAGAGCGGAACCGCGCATTACCCCGGATGGGGAATAGAGGCGATTAAATTCCTTTGCGAAGAACGCAAAATAACCGCTCTTGGACATGAGCCAACGGATACCG
>WRNQ01000043.1 GCA_009776565.1 Synergistaceae bacterium
GCGCCGCTACCGCAAGCGCCGCTACCGCAAGCGCAGCTACCACAAGCGCCGCTACCACAAGCGCCGCTACCACAAGCGCCGCTACCGCAAGCGCCGCGATAAACATGGCAAGCGCAACACAAGCTCCATCGCGCGCCGAATACCTTGTTGCGGCTATGCGAATGATTGTAAACGATCATATTGACGACGTGAGCCTGGAATATATGCTTGGCAATGCAGCGGAGAGTCTAATAAACAGTTCTGATCTGGGGTGGTTTTTGAGGAAAGAGTGGATGGCTTATTCTAATGCTACCCTGCTTGGCTTGGAGCAGACGAGAGGGCTGGACGCCCTATACATCGGTGACGAGTTGATAATTGTCGGTGTGAATCCGGATTCTGACGCGTATAAAAAGGGCTTGAGAAAAGGAATGGTTATAGAGTCTGTCAACGGCTACCCCATAACTCCGACGAGCTTTGAGTGGGCGGAGGAGTTTTTTTCATTTGGAAAGACAAGCAGAATAAAGGCTTTTGATTATCAGACGGAAAAAAGTGAAAATTATCTCGTCGAGGACAACAATATCATGGCTATACCGCTTGACAGAAGGACGATCAGCGAAATTGAAGTCATAAAGATCAACAGTTTCAATGATCTTCTGTACGATGCCCTGTCAGGGGAGTTAGATGATATTGTTCGGAAAGGGAAACGGGATCTAGTAATAGATATTCGGGGGTGCGACACAGGATCCTTTGAAAACGCTGAAAAGGCGCTTTCATTGATAACCGGTTCTCAAAGGCGCTTTGGAGAGCTTGTGTCAGATACCGGAGAGGTTTTGAGAAGTTTTTTCTCCGGCAATACCGAAATTGAATTCAACCTGGCTGTTCTAACAGACGGCAATACAAGCGGAGCGGCTGAGCTGTTCGCGTCAGCGGTAAAGACGGAGAACAGGTCAAGTATGGTGGTTATAGGAACACAGACGGCGGGAGATACCGCGGTTAACAAATATTATGAGATTTTAAATCCGGCCGCTTATGCCGTATACTCGCGTGAAAACCCTGGTATGTCGGTGATAGTAGATGAACTCAATGAAGAGAACGGGTTTTCACTCGAAGAGGAAGATATCTTAGGGTATGTTTCGATAGTGTCTGACAGGTTTATTGACTCTGAAGGCGATGATCTGTTCGGCCTTGGCGTGGGCCCTGATATCTGGGCTTTGAGTTCTTTTTCGCCATACAGCATTTTGCCAAGACATATTAAGAAACTCAACACAGCAGGCACGACCGGGGAAGGGCAAAGGAGCGTCGACGTTTTATTTGCCAAGTCGATTCTAATGTATCTTGGCTATACAATTGACGATGAATCTATATATTTCGATAATGACTTTAAGGTTGCTTTAATGGATTTTCAGAGCGGGAAAGGACTCCGTGTAACTGGGCAATTGGATATAGCCACAAAGAGAGCGCTTAATGGGTTAATAGAAAGTGTTGTCATGGAATTTGACAGCGCAATATCCGCTGCAGTCAATTACTTAGCCGGCAATAGCCAGCAGAACAGCGGTAAACCAGGGGGAGCAGGGAGATATTCCGAAGCGGACGGCGTTAGTTATCGTCTGCCGGTAAAAGATGTAGTGGTAAAGCCGACTGGAATCAGGGCAAGCACCGGCGGAGCAACCGCCGCATCCGCCGTACCGGCGGCGGCAACGTCATCAGGGCAACTTACTTATCGAAACTCCGCGGCATATATCAATGCAATTGAAAAGCTCATTACTGAAAAACTTATTTCTGAGGAATGGGACGATTATGATTACATGTATGAGAATGCTCTGATCGCGATATTCTCAAGTGCTGATGTGTATACGAGGTATTACGCGCCTGATGAAGAGGAGGAGCTGATTAGCTTTATTTTTGGCACATCTGAAGGCATTGGGGTATATTTGGACAAGATTGGAAAAGACATTGTTATACTGGAAGTCTTTAAGGACTCCGGCGCGCAGAAGGCTGGACTAAAACCGGGCGATATAATTGTTGCCATAGATGGCGTAAGCATTGAGAATGCGTCTACTGACTTGGTAAGAAACCTCATCTTGAATTCCGGAAAAAGAAGAGTTATTTTGAAAATAAAAAGGGATAAGCATGAAGACCTGCTAAATTTCATTGTGTCTAAGAGAGCCGTTCATCCTGAATTTGTAGAATCAAGGATAATTGAAGAAGCCGGAGAAAAGATCGGTTATATCAAGATAACTGAGTTTACAGTTTATACTTCGGACGAATTTCAATCTGTTATCGAGAGTTTTCATAAAGATGGTATTGAGAAACTAATTTTAGATTTGCGCGACAATCCCGGCGGAGATTTGGAATGTGTTATCGAGATTGCCGGAATGCTTTTGCCTGAAAGCGTGATTGCAAAACTGGAGTATAAGTCCGATAGGATCGAAAACAAGGTATTCTACTCGGAACCGAGCGAATGGGATCGATTCGAAATTGTAACGCTGGTTAACGAGTATACGGCGAGCGCTTCAGAGATTCTGACCGGCGCCCTTAAGGATAACAAGGCCTCTGTGATCGTTGGCGCCAGAACATATGGAAAGGCCAGGGTTCAAGCTTTCTTTGATATTCTATCGTATGATGGATACATAAAAGCCAGGTCATTCTCAGTCGACACGGTAAACGCGGGTGAACTGCCCGCTTATGTACTTTGGGAAATGGGTGATGAAGACTTGGCGGGATGGCTGGCTATGACATGCGGAATATATAAAACGCCAAACGGAAATATGATTGACAAAAAGGGCATACTGCCTCACAGGTTGGTTTATATCAGTCAACAAAGAGAGCTTGTAGAAATGTTGAACGTGAAGGACATGACATGTACAGATGATATCGAGATTGGTGATGTGGATTTAAATATCTACTATTTGAAAAGATTGTTTTTATTGACCGGTTACTATGAAGCCTCCGCCGATCTTGAGTTTGATGATAAGACGTCTGCCTCCCTCAGAGAATTCTGTTCAGACAGGGGGCTTACCTACAGAGGGGTATTCGACGTGGAATTGCAGAAGGAAATCAACAAATTCATCGAAGAACAGCGTATCGTGCATGATGATCAATTTGCTACAGCGATAAAGATAATAAAACATGACTAAAGCCAATGAGATTACTTCGAAGGCCGTCACATCGCATATGTAGAAAAAACAAAACTAAAACCCTATTATTGCTATAGGGTCTTAGTTTTACCTTGACTCAATTCAAAATTGTAACAGTCTATCTAACCGTTGACCGTCTAACCGTTGACCGTCTAACCGTTAACCGAATCCTTCAAGCCTTTTCCAGCTCTAAAAACTGGAGCTTTAGAAGCGGGTATTTGAATTTCCTGGCTTGTCTGAGGGTTACGGCCTTTTCTTGCGGCTCTGCTCTTTACTTCGAAAGTCCCAAAGCCAACCAGTACAACTTTATCGCCTTTCTTTAAAGCTTCTTCAATGGATGCGATCGTCGCGTTCAACGCTATTTCCGTATTCTTTTTACTTATTCCAGCTTTCTCAGAAATAACATTTATTAACTCGGTCTTGTTCATTTTATGAAAACCTCCCGTAAATTTGAAATCGACATTATTCTATAATTTAAATTTAGACAAGTCAAGGCTTCTTTTGAAAAAAGCCGCGATATTTGCATATTTTTTTAACCTTTTTTAACTATTCTGACCATGCTCCGAAAGCTATTGTATGAATTGTTACCGCTATGAACATGGCATGAAACGCAAAAAAAACTATACTTAAACACTCCAACGAATACTTAAACTTACGCTGTGATTTTAACACTTTAAAATTAAATATATTTATCAGTATAAATCTTTTTAATTAGTTTTTTGATCAAAGTAATCATTGAGATCGTCTATAAGCTTATCAGCGTCGATCCCGTGCACAAAGCATGCAGCTTCGACACTCTCACCCGAGGCGGAAGGACAACCGATACAGTGCATGCCGTTCGACAGAAAAATAGGCGCTGTTTCCATGTCCATCTCCAATATATCTGATATTATCATGTCTTTTGAAATATTTGCCATTCCTCGTAAAAACCTCCCAGAGTTATTTTCATTCACTAGAATATTATACACGACTTCAACCGAAAAGCAACATTTTTGCTTTAGGAATTTATGCGCTTTTTACTTTTTACTTTTTACTTTATTACTGTGGGAATTTACGCGGGAATTTACGCCTCAGAAACTCAGAAACCTACATGTTGCGAACATAGTCATCAATATGGTATACTTTGTCGATAAAGTCAATATAGGCTTTTATAAGGTCAACACAGGATTCAATAAAGTCAACACAGGATTCAATAAAATCAACGCAGGATTCAATAAAAAGATGCAGGATTCAATAAAATCAACGCAGGATTCAATAAAGTCAACACAGGATTCAATAAAAAGATGCAGGATTCTGTAGGAGCCTATAAGGCTTCTATAAAACCAATATAGGCTTCCATTAGAGCCAAATTTGCCCAAGGAGGTAGAGTATGAGCACGTTCATGGATGAGTACAGGAGATGGATCTCCGACGAAGTTTTTGACGCCGATACAAAGGCGGAGCTGCTTGGGATTGAAGGCAATACACGTGAAATAGAAGACAGGTTTTATAAAGAGTTGGAGTTTGGGACCGCAGGACTGCGCGGCGTTGTCGGCGCCGGCGCGAATAGGATGAACGATTATACGGTTGGTAAAGTTACGCAGGGACTGTGCGACTTTATAGCATCAGAGGCGGGCGACGGCGCAAAGGGCAGAGGCGTCGTCATTGCGTACGACCCCAGGCGCAAGTCGCGCGAGTTTGCCGAGGGCTGCGGCGCGATAATTGCGGCAAACGGCATAAAAGCATATCTGTTTGACGATATCAGGCCTACGCCGCTGTTATCTTTTGCCCTTAGGCGCCTTAATTGCGTGGCCGGGATAGTGATTACCGCAAGCCACAACCCAAAAGAATACAACGGATTCAAAGTATATGGCGAGGATGGCGCCCAGATGAGCGTCAACAATTCGAATAAAGTAGTCGAGTATACAAACAGACTTCAAGGATATGGCGACATAAAGCGCATCCCCTTCGAGGAGGCGCGAAAATTGGGGCTTCTCCAGTTTATCGGAAAGGAAATAGACGACGAATACATCAAGAACGTCCGCAGCCTTAGTTTGCGAAATGACGAGATAAGGGCAAGTGGCATTCTTAAGGATTTCAAAGTCATTTATACGCCGTTACACGGCACGGGAAATATTCTGGTAAGACGTATACTGAGTGAGTTGGGTTTTGAAAACGTCCTGGTAGTTCCGGAACAGGAAGCCCCGGACCCGGATTTCTCGACTGTGGAGTCGCCAAACCCGGAAAACAGCAGCGCGTTTAATATGGCAATTGAACTTGCGAAAAAGGAGAATGTCGATATAATCATTGGGACCGACCCTGACTGTGACAGGATCGGAGTAGTATTCAAGGATTACAGCGGAGAATATATTACACTTAACGGAAATCAAATTGGATGCCTCTTGATGGACTATATCTTGAGTTCGCTGACTGAAACGGAAAAATTGCCCTCGAAGCCGTTTGTGGTTAAGAGCATAGTGACCAGCCGGTTAGCTGACGCTATAGCCAACTACTACGGGGTCGAGATATTTGAGGTATTCACGGGGTTTAAATACATATGCGGGCTGGTTAAGGAACTGGATGAGCTTGGAGACAGGAATTTCGTATACGGTTTTGAAGAGAGCCACGGCTATGTAGCCGGTACATTTGTGAGGGATAAGGACGGTGTTATCGCTTCCATGCTTGTCGCAGAAATGGCGGCGTTTTATATGACGAAGGGGATGACTTTTGCGGACGTTTTGAAGCGCGTATACGAGAAATATGGGCACACCCTGGACGTGGTTTTATCGTATACCCTAAAGGGTAAGGAGGGTCAGGATAAAATCGCGCAGACCATGAAAACCCTGAGAGCGAAAACACCTGCTGAGTTTGGTGGCGCTAAAGTCAGAATATGCAAAGACTACCTCACGGGTATTGTTGTTGACATTATTGACAACAAGTCCGAAAAGACGGATTTGGTAGAAAAATCCAATGTTCTCAGTTTTGAAATGGAAGACGGCTCATGGTATGTTATACGCCCCTCCGGAACTGAGCCTAAGATAAAGCTATATTTTGGAGTATCGGGCAAAGGCAGGGAAGAAGCGGAAGATGCTATGACCCGCTTCAGAGGCAGCGTCACAAGCGTTATTGAAGGTATGCTGTATAGTTGAGCAGTTTGGTAGTTAGCAGCTAAACAGTTAAGCGGCTGCGCAGTAAAGCAGTAAAGCAGTATAGTAGTATAGCCGTTTAGAGCAACTAAACAGTTAGCGGTTGCGCGCAGTAAAGCAGTCAAGCAGTTGAAAGGATTAATCGTAAAATGTATGAGGCGTTTGTAAGCGGAAAGAGTCTCCCAGAGGCGTATCACAAGTCGCTACTGGCACTGGACGAATTCGGCGAAATTTCGGAGTGCCCGGATTATGAGCAGAAGCAAAAAGAGTGCAGTATGACGCTGTTTGTTGAAGAACCCTTGATGGAACCTATGATTTCCAAGCTATTTATAGGAGGTCACGAGGAGCTTGAGCAGTATAGGCAGGAGGTTTTGGACGGTATCCTTGATTTCAGGATAGGAGATGGATGGGATTACACATACCATGCCAGGATCGAGTCACAAATGCCCTTTGTGCTGGAAGAATTAGCGCGCAACAGAGATAGCAGGCGGGCGGTAATAGACGTCAGGGATTGGAGAGCGGACACAAAGGCCGGCAATACCGGACCTGCGTGCCTTCAGCACATGCAATTTTTGATAAGGAGCGACAAGCTGCATTTAAAGGTTTTGATGCGCAGTAACGACGCCCCTGAAGCCGCATTTATGAATATGTTCGCTTTCATTATGCTCCAGGAGAGAGTTGCGGGAAAGTTGAACGCCAAGATGGGGCACTATACTCACAGGGCAAATTCATATCATTGCTATGAAAAGGACTTCTCATTGCTGAATTCGTATATCAAAGGCATTAAGGCGGGAAAGGAAATAACGTTCAACTATATAGATTTCTATAGGGAGCTCATGGATGAGTCCAAGCCATTAATTTCAAAAAAAGTCAAAAGCCTTAAGGAAAACAGAATTAATACATAATTTTCTGAAAATTTGTTAAATTTAACATAACTGTTATTGAAAAATAATTTTATATGCTATATAATCTTCTAAAGGTATTGGGTTCCACGTACGAATGAAAGATGTAAAGCATACAAAAGTAAAAATCATGAGTACTTGACTGTGCCAGAAATTGTGTATAGTGTATTGCGTGGTGCAAATTAGTATTGCACATAACATGTTGCGTACTACATAGTGTGCATGATGTATTGAACATAGCATACTGCGCATAATGTAGCGCATATTGTAAATTGCATAGTGCATATTGCATAGTGCAAATTGAGCATAATGTATTGATTGCATATGTTGCGTTTCGTAGTAGAAAAAACAGAGTGCACATCGTACACTACACATTGCACAATAAATAATTATAATTGCGTATTGCGATAGAAATGTAAAGGGCAGAACGCAAGCTACTGTTTTTTTGCGCGGGAGAGTAGTCGTGAGGATAAGGAGAATGAATGTCTATGAGCGCTGAGCTTAGAGTAAGTGCATCCGCTTTCACCCATAGAGGTCAACTGCATGATGTCAACACAGGCAATTTTATCTTGGATGGGCGATATCTTTTCGGATTTGAGCTCGATAATTCCCACATTTCTCTAAACAACTGGGATAGAAGTTACTTTTTCGCTATATGCGACAGTAGGCGAAATGACTACTTAAACACTTCCGTTTCCGGCATAAAGGAGCTTAAAAAACTGAGTGGCCGTCTCAAGACTTACACGGGCGATATAAAATCAAAAACTGAAATGATGGGCGAGTGTTTCATCAATACAGAGAATTTGCTATATGAAAGCGTCAGGTATGCCGACTTTGAACGAAACCGACCAACGCGTGACAAGACGCTTACATCTTTGGATAAGAAATTAATGCCCGATGGAGAAAAGAGGACAAACGCAAAAAGTTCGGTTGATGACGAAGGCGACATTGGAGAAGACCTTGGCGACGAATATGACGACAACTTTGACGGGTCGCATAAGAGCGGGTACAAAGGCGAGTTCAGGGACGAGTATAAGAGCGAATACAGGGATGAACCAAAGGCTGAACCGGAAGACGGATATAAGAGCGAATCCAGGGACAAGCCTGAAGATGGGATTAAAACAGACGATTACAAAGATGGGTATGAGGACGATTATGATGATGGGTATGAGGATGGTTATAACAAAACTGGTGGTCATTACACATATCCTGATGATGAATACTATGATGAAGACGAAGACGATTTTGAGGACGATTTTGATTTCGATGACGATGATGATGATAGATATAGCAGCATTGACACATCAGTTCCGGGAGGGAAAGGATTTTCAACTGCCGGCATCGTAATTAGCGACAAAAAGATATCGGTTTTGGCTCAAGGTGATTGCGAAGCGTTTTTACTTAGGGGTTCAACCTTGCGTATACTTTCAAGCAGTGAAAATGCCGTTGGCGGTTCTGATCAGAGGATGCAGAATGTTAATGCCAGGATGCGGCAGAATTCCGGGCCGTATCACCCCTATGGCAGGTCGTCGGAGGTCTTTGACGCCAAGGAAGGGGATGTTCTCCTTCTATGCTGCACAGATTTGGTTGACGCGCTGGGGAAGGATAATATTGACGATTATCTTGCTATGCGTGAGGATGCCTCAATCATAACAAGCACTATGATGTTTGACGCCGTAAAAAGTGAACCCGATAGAAATCTGACGTGCCTTGTGGTCAAAATTGAGGAGATACAAGAAGAAGATATGCTGGCGTCAGTTCAAAAGAGAATGGACGCAAGATATAGCCAGAGCGGCGTCAGGATGGGAAGCCAGACCGGGGCAGGCACAGGCGTTGGCGCTGCAGTATCCGGTATGAATACAGGAGCTGGGGGGGTCGCTAAATTTGAAACCGGAAGCACGCGTATTGCAAATACCCCTTATCAAAATAGGGATGCCTTTTCCAAAACTGCCGCGCAGAAGTTTGAAGCGCCATCGAAAAAGTTTGGTCCGAAGAGTTTCAATAAATCCTTTATTCAAAGCGCTGTTACAACAGTAGTTCTGATTGTGCTGCTACTGGTGTCATATTATCTATTTGAAGAGAACAAGAATGGTTCGTCAGGTGTGGTGAATAATTCAAGAACAACAACCACGACAACAGCGGGAACGCGCACTACGGGTGATGGCGGCAATATGGAGGGCGTGGGCGATGATGGCGGTGGAGGGTATGAAAATGGCGATGAACCCACTACGCACGACCAGGACAGCGGAACTACCACCCGGTACGTTGAGCCGACGCCAACGCCAACTCCCGGCCCAT
Source organism: Synergistaceae bacterium (assembly GCA_009776565.1). The sequence continues at coordinate 9,441 of WRNQ01000043.1, forward strand.
TGGCGATGCACAAGGTTTCAGGAGGTGAGAACCTCGGCAGGATTGCTCAAAGGTATTACGGCAGTTCAGCGAAAGAATATGTTGATTTGATTAAGGAGGCTAACAACCTGACATCAGATTTGATCAGGGTAAATGATGAGCTTACCATACCGCAAAAGCCTGCGACAGAGGCTTCGCCTTCTCCGTCTCCAGCGCCAAACTAACTGAGCAGCAGCGCGATATAACTGCCTATAACGAGAAAGGGCCCAAATGATATTGAGTCCCTTCTCTTTTTTATGCCCAGGATTATAAGCGCCAGTCCGATTACGCCGCCTGATATTATTGAGATGAAAACAGCGAACAGACAGCGATCAAAACCAAGTATTATTCCGATAGGAATCAAGAGCTTTATATCTCCCATACCTATCGAATTCTCTTTTTTAAAAATAAAAAAAGACACAACATAGATAAGAAAGAAGAACACAGCGCCCGGCAACAAGCCCATAAGGGGTAGAAACGGGCTTTGATTCCCGCCGTATATGGCCATTGGCCGGATTATATTGTAGGAAAATGCGAGAGTAGCGATGACGAGAGAGTAGAATATAAGCCTGTTTGGTATTATCATCCACTGGACGTCTATTATTCCGGCGCCTATAAGTAGCGCGAAGAAAATGGAATAGCATAAAAATTCAAATGAAAAAGAGTATTTAAAAAAAATTGACAAAAAGAGGAGCCCGACAAGAATCTCAACAGCGGGATAAAGTGGTGAAATACTGGACTTGCACTGTCTACACCGCCCTCGCAGGATTATATAGCTTATTACAGGAATCAATTCCGCCGCGCTCAGGATTTTACCGCAACTCACACAATGCGACCGTTCGGTTACAACGGATTCGCCCCTCGGGACCCTATAGATTACAACATTTATGAATGAACCGACCACAAGCCCAAAAACGAAAATTATTGAATAAGTCAAAAGGGCCGACGCGCTAATTGTCAAATTAAAATCCTCTTAAGACTATATTCAGAATTATTGAGACAAGAACGATTATTGAAACCGCAAGAGCTCCTACGACTGTGACGCTGACTCTGTCGAACTTTCTTTTTAAACGTTTCCTGTTCAGGTGCAGGCCAACAACCGCCATAATTACGCTGGGCGCCACGAGGAAGAGCGAGTAGTAAAGGTATTGTGGCAGCCATGGATATTCGATATGGGTTGCAATCAACGATTCAAAAAACTTGATGTTTTTAGGAATTGCGAAGTATACAAGCGTAAGTCCTCCCAAAAGAAACGCCCAACTTGAAATAGCCATTATCCTCATAGCCAAAATCACTTTATCAGGCTTTTTTCTGCGTTCTACACGTTTTGGCGGCGCATCATCAAACAGCCTCCGGTATTGATCGTTAAGCTTCAAGACATCACGCTCCTAAAATGGCATTGAAGTATGAACTAGCCGTTCATACTTTCGAGAGGAACCCTATGGTTCCCCTCGATTCTCCCCTCCTTTACTGCGGGAGAGGGGATTCCCCTCTCCACA
>WRNQ01000044.1 GCA_009776565.1 Synergistaceae bacterium
TAGGTTTCAATGTATTCCTGGTTACCGCCACGGCTGTCAAAAGTTCTTGATATGGCGCGGAATGTCACGGCTTCTTCCGCGTTGTGAACAGCGACAACTTCAAAAAGGATATTGGCGTTCTTTGTTCCCGGAGGAAACTCGGGGTCGAGAACAAGATCGTTCGCGTCCATTTTATAAGTGGAAACGATATCAGCCTGTGCTTCTGTCATTTGATTTGGGAAAGAAAATGTATACGACGCTCCAGCTTCCAGCCCTTCCAGTTGGGTAACTTGAATATGAGCACAGCTTCCGCTTTGATTAAAGCCTGCGCCCATAGGGTCAGAATTAGTCCGGATATCTTCAGTTACCTGTCCGCGTAAATATGCATTAGAATGACGCCAATATCCCTGTGTGTTTCTTGTAATTGTGAAAAGATTACTTTTTTGGACTTCCGCTTCACCCGGATTTGCTATTATATCCAACCTGAAGTTACCCTCNGCTGTTATTTTTTGTCCAAACTGGTCGCNCCCAGCCAGCGAAGAAACAGCTATAACTTCAGTNGAAAGTTTATCTGACGACCATAAAATGGACGATGAGCCGTCAAGAAGATGCTTTTTATTGAACTGCGTCGTNGNGGATATCCGGTTTATNTCGTCCTTTAGTTGGTCGATTTCAAGTTGAATATAACTTCTGTCTTGTTGCGTAAGGGTATCGTTTGCCGCCTGAACTGAAAGTTCGCGCATACGCTGCAAAACAGAAATCATCTCCTGAAGGGCGCCTTCAGCAGTCTGAATCATTGATACTCCATCCTGAACGTTACGCCCGGCCATATCCAGACCTTTTATCTGCGCGCGCATTTTTTCCGATATGGCGAGACCGGCGGCGTCGTCCGCAGCTGAGTTGATGCGGAGCCCTGACGAGAGTTTGGAAATAGACGCCGCTATTTCCGATTGTTTGAAACTTAGAATGTTGTATGCGTTGAGTGCGGGCAAATTATTGCTTATTTTCATCCGAAAATGCATTCCTTTAATAAAAGATACAAAATCAGGGGGGCTGGAGTTCTCTCCTATGTGTGTGGATTCTTTTTTATTATCGGTATGTCCTGAAGAAAACCTAATCAACGAACTGAGAGCTGAGAGCAGTGTAGGAGGAGACATCCTCCAAGGCCAGGCTGTCCGAAAATCGAATGAAAACAATCGCACGACCTCGGTCGAACATACGCCTGAAATTCTGTAAAGCCCCTGCGAGGCTTCAGCGCCATCGTTCTCGTTTCCATGGATGGAGCACTGCCAGAGGATTACGATGCGATCACCAAAGCACATTTTTGTGTGTTAAGTTTGAGTTCCCATGTTAAAATACTATTTTAAATATTCATCTCGAAATAAAGGGTAATAAGATATCCTAATTATGTTAAATATTTATATTATTCTGATATGATAGCAAAATTACAAAAAAAAGAAAAGGTACAAAATGGTTATTTTTAGAAACTCAAACTTCCCAGTATTTGATAAATCATGGGAGCGGGGGCGCTCCCACCTGTAAAATCTATGGGGCGCCGATTCGGAAACTAAGGAGCAGCAGGGCATGAACCAATATGAATAACTATTATAAGTATAAAATTCTCCGATAAGAATACAAGTAAAACAACGATTTGTCTATGAACTTTTTAGGAAAGGAGTTTTTTATCATGCAAAGTAAAATTTTCCCCGTTTTTCAAAAAATGTTTTATTGTTTACTTTTATGTTTGTTATTTGCGGGTCCGGCCCATGCTGCTATGGATAACGCGCGCTTCATGAGACTTTGCGAATGTGGTTCTTTGCAACAAGTCAATCATGCCATAATGAATGACGCAAATGTTAACGCAAGAGACAATTTAGGGATGACGCCTCTTATGCGGGCGGCAGCTCATAACCCGGACCAGAATGTAACTACAGCCCTTATTAATGCAGGCGCCGACCTACAGGCAAAAAGCAGGAATGGAATGACGCCGCTTACATTAGCCGCGCGGAACAACCCCAATTCTAAAGTGGTAACAGCTCTTGTTAATGCGGGTGCGGATGTCAACGAAAAAAATGATGATGGAATGACGCCACTTATGATGACAGCAGAGAAGAATACCAGTCCTGCAATGATAACATCCCTTCTTAATGCAGGAGCGGATGTCAATAAGCGGGGTAAAGATGGAGTTACCCCCCTTATGTGTGCAGCAGCAGATAATTCAAACCCTGAAGTTATAAAAAGACTTATTGAATCAGGCGCGGACATAAACGCGAAATGTGATTTAGAAGGAAGGACGCCATTTGTGTACGCAGTCAGGAAAAACTCCAATCCGGAAGTGATAGAAATTCTTATAAAGTCGGGCGTGGATGTTAATGAGCGAGCTAATGACGGTCATACGCCTCTTATGCACGCCGCATCGGAAAATGCGAATGCTGAAGTAATAAAAGTCTTAATTAGAGCAGGTTCACATGTCAATGCAAAAGACGCGCACGAAAGGACGTCGCTCATGGCGGCAGCGCTCAGCAACTCCAATCCTAAAGTAATAAACATGCTTGTTGAAGCGGGCGCAGACATCAATGCGACAGATAAAGATGGATGGACGCCGCTTATGTATGCAGCGTCAAAAAACACTAAGGCGGAAATGATAACGATAATTGTTAATGCGGGAGCAGTAGTAGACAAAATAGATAAAAAATATGCTATGACGCCGCTTATGTTAGCGTGCAGAACCAACTCCAATCCGGACGTGATAACAGCGTTGGTAAAATCCGGCGCGAATGTCAATATGAAAGGTAAAGATGGATTTACGCCGCTTATGTATGCTGCATCGGAAAACTCCAATCCGGAAGTTATAAAAGCCTTAATTAAAGTTGGTTCAAATGTCAATGCAAAGAATAATGATGGAGATACTCCTCTCATGTTTGCAGCTTATAGCAACCCCAAACCTGATGTAATAAAAATCCTTATAGCATCAGGCGCAAGTATCAATACTCGAAATAGAAAAGGCGAATCACCAATTATTTGGGCAACTCTTAACCCAAATCTGGAAGTTACAAAAACTCTTATCGCGTCAGGCGCGAATGTCAATATGCAAACTAATAATGGAGGCACGGCGCTTACGTGGGCAGCGTGGAACAACTCAGAACCGGAAGCTGTAAAAATCCTTGTTGAAGCAGGCGCGAACATAAATACAAAAACCAGCAATGGAGGCACGCCTCTTATGCGCGCAGCCAAGAACAACCCAAACCCGGGAATAATAATAGCCCTTTTGAGTTACGGAGCAAACCCAAAAGCGATAGATAGCTATGGTAAAATGGCAATAGATTACGCGTTGGAAAACGAAAGACTTGTAAACACCCATGCTTTGACGAAGTTAAGCAGCGAGAGTTATTAGTGTATAATAATCAAATGTGAATTCAAAGTGACAAAGAAGTATAAGTAACATTTGTACAGCATAAATTGGCGGTGACTGCGATATGAAAGTAGTTATTGTAGGCGGAGGTGAAGTTGGCTATGAAGTAGCCAGAACACTTTCGGAAGAGGATATGGATATAACTATAGTTGAAGCAAATAAAGAACAAGTATTAAAAATTCAAAACGAGCTTGATGTAAATGCAGTGTGTGGTAATGGAGGAAGACCTAATGTACTCGAAGAAGCAGGAGTATACCATGGAAGCGGCGTCGATGTTTTAATAGCCTGCACTAATCGGGACGAAGTAAACATCCTTGCATGTCAGATAGCTCGCCATTGCGGGGTACAACAGGTAATTACGCGCGTTCATGGCATGGAATTTACCGATACGAATGAATGGGCTAAGGACCTTGGAATAAACGCGATGATATCACCGGAGAGATCGGTTGCAAGAGAAATTCACGAACTGCTTACAGTAAGTTCGGCTGTACACGCAGCGGAGCTTTTAGGGGGACGCGGTGCTATATACGCTTTCCACGTAGCTGAAGATTCGCCGTTGATAGGGCTTTCATTGAAAAAAGTCAGAGAAATATACACAGATTTAGTAGCAATAGTAGTGTATATACAAAGGGAACATTCGCGGGACATAGTTCCAAACGGCGATACTGTGCTTCAACAAAACGATCTTTGTTATGTGGTAACATTCCGGTCGCAAATATGGCGTCTTGAAAAACTGTTTCAGTTGAAAAAAAGCAAACCCCTCAAACGAGTTATTATTTCGGGTGGAGGTAAAATTGGGTTTCAGGTCGCATACAGATTGATGCTAAGCGATCCCACAATGGATATAAAACTAATTGACAAGGACAGAGCAAAATGTGAAAGGCTTGCAGAAGAACTCAACGGAGTGCTTGTTCTGTGTGGAGACGGAGCGGATAGAAAACTTCTCAGTAATGAAGGAATCGACGAAGCTGACGGGTATGTCTGCGCTACGGGCAGCGATGAGGTCAATATACTCCATTGTATTGTGGGAAAGTCGATTGGAGCTCGCAAAACCATTGCAGTGACAAGGCGTAGGGTGTATGAAGATATTTGGGACAGGCTAGACGTGGACTCAATTGTCAATCCAAGTTTAGCGCTTGCTTCAGTAATTTTACGTTATATCAGGTATCCTTCAGGAATAAAATCCATTTCCATGTTAGGAAATATCGAGGCGGGAATGATGGAAGTGACAATTTCCCAAAATTCTGCGGTGGCAAACAAGATGCTGAAGGATCTGTCCCTACCTACAGGCGCTCTGGTTGCCCTTGTTGTGCGGGACAAAGTTTTTGTTCCAAATGGATTTTCTGTACTCTTGCCGGGAGATAATATCGTGCTTTTCGCTGAAAATGAAATTTCCAGAGAAACAGCCGAGATGTTCAGTGCGACTGAAGCTAGTAGCACGAGCGACGAATAACGTAATATAAGAAATGAAAATTTTCATCGTTTATCGCGCGCTATCTTTAATATCGTTAATCGTATCAATATTAATGCTTTTGCCGTTTGGGTGGGCATTGTATGATGGAACTTCGGATTATATTGCTTATATTGGTTCAATGTTCATTGGCGCTTTTACAAGCCTGTTCCTTTTTTTATTGAGCCTGGGAGAGTCCGATTACAAGGAGATAGGAATTAAAGAAGCTTTTGCTGTTGTAGGGTTTTCATGGATAATTGCATCGGCGGTGGGAGCGCTGCCATACATATTCAGCGGTGTTCTGCCTGATTATACCGACGCGTTTTTTGAAGCCATGTCCGGTTTTTCTACAACAGCCGCTTCGGTTATAACTGATATTGAATCATGTCCCAGAGGAATTATTTTTTGGAGAAGTCTGACGCTTTGGCTGGGAGGTATGGGAATAATAATTCTTGGACTTGCCATATTGCCATTTTTTGGGGTTGGAGGCATGGAGCTTTATAAAGCTGAAGTGCCGGGTCCGACCCACGAAAAACTTACTCCGCGACTTCACCAAACGGCTCTTCTGCTTTGGGCAGTATATGTTTCCCTCACAGCGCTCGAAACAATTCTACTCCTGTTCGGCGGAATGAGTCTATTTGACGCCATTATCCACAGTTTCGGGACTATGGCGACCGGAGGGTTTTCCTCAAAGAACAACAGTATAATGTGGTTCGGGAGCTTGTACATTGACTGGATAATTACTATATTCAGCTTCATAGCCGGAGCAAGTTTTGTTTTACACTTTAAAGCGATTAAAGGAGGTTTTAAAGGCTATTTTAAGAATGATGAATTTTGTTTCTATGCGAGCGTTATTCTATTATGTACGGTAGTTACAACGTTGGTTCTGCACATCGGAGGATGGTATGAAAGCATATTTGAGGCTTTTCACTATGGAGCGTTTCAAGTCGTCAGCATAGCAACAACGACCGGATATGACGCGGCTAAATATGAAACCTGGCCGTATTCGATTCATTCTATATTGATTTTGCTGATGTTCATTGGAGGATGCGCCTGCTCTACCTGCGGCGGGATAAAAAATATACGGATTCTAATTTTATTCCGCGCAATCCGCGCCGAGTTTATGAGGATTTTACATCCGAACGCTATCACACATATTCATATCAACAATAAAGTTGTATCGCGGGAAGCTGCCTCATCGGTTATGATATTTATCGTGATATTTATATTTGTTTTCATATCAGGAGTTTTGTTGATAACATTCATTGGCGTCGATGCCATGACTTCATTTATAAGCGTGATAACAACTTTGTGTAATACAGGAACAGGTTTACAATTAGCTGGGCATGCAAATTACGCATGGTTGCCCGACTCCGCAAAATGGATACTATCTTTCTGTATGCTATCCGGTCGTTTGGAGCTTTACGCTGTGCTTATGCTATTTCTTCCCGCAACGTGGAAAAAATAACTTGCGCGATCCTGCAAAAAAAATACTAAATGAAATGTTTGAGGCGTTATATCTCGATAGTCAGATTAATGAACCGATAATAAACTTGACATTGCGTTATGAAAGATACTAAATTATTTCCCACAATTCCTCTGTTAAAAAATAAAATTTCTAAGGCGGGGTGTTGTTCAAATGGAAAGAGTTTTCATAAACGGTATGTGGCAATACAAACTTGACATGCTGCAGGCGGCTGCTCTGGGCGCCATCATGTACTACTTCGGAACGTGGCTCCGGTCTAAAATACCAACGCTAGTGAAATACTCAATACCGGCGCCGGCTATTGGCGGCCTTGTCGTTGCCATATCAACAGCTATAATGCAGTCGATGGGTATTGCGAGCTTTACCTTCGACGGTACGCTTCAAACTGTATTCATGATCTGCTTTTTCTGTACTGTAGGTATAAACGCAAGTTACAGGCTGGTAATCAGGGGCGGAATATTGGTTGTCGCTTTTTGGGGCGTGTCATCCCTTGTCTCTGTTCTGCAAAATGCCGTCAACCTTCCGATATCCTTCAGTTTCGGATTGAATCCGTTTATTGGCATAGCCGGAGGCTCCGTCTCTATGATTGGAGGACTCGGCACGGCTGGGGCTTTTGGCGCCCTATTCCAGGATGAGTATGGCGTTTCGGGGGCGCTTAGCGCCGCTATAGCCTGCGCCACGTTCGGAATGGTGGCGGGCTCTATATGCGGCGGTCCGGTAGGCGAATGGATAATGAAAACCCACAAAATAGCAGCGCCAAATGCGGAAACAATGAAGGAGATGAAAAATCCCCCCTTTGGAGATATTGCGGCTAATAGTAAAGCTGTGTTGGAAGAAGTAGGAGAGTTTGCGCAGGACAGTCACGTGGATGCTAACGAACATAAAGTATCCGGTCCTCATCTCATGAAAAATATTTCATGGATAATGATAGCAGCGGGATTTGGCTCTGCAGTCAGTTACTATTTAAAGAAAGAGGGAATCACATTACCTCCATATCTTGGTGCAATGATAGTGGCGATAATAATTCGCAACATCGGAGACTTATCAGGATTATTTGCGATAGACTCAAAATGCGTTGGTATGATAGGTGACATAACGCTTGGCTTTTATATTACGATGGCTATAAACTCGCTCCAGTTAAGTCAGCTTGTGAACCTCGCTTTACCTTTAATAATAATGATGATAGTACAAATAGTGCTAATCATTGTATTGGCATACTTTTTGGTATTCTATGCGTTTGGCAAAAACTACGACTCCATAGTTATGGCCAGCGGACTCATCGGATTTGGGCTTGGCGCCACGCCCAACGCGCTTGTGTGTATGCAGGCGCTGACTAATAAATATGGTCCGTCAGAAAGAGCGTTCTTTGTTGTGCCTATTGTGGGGGCGTTCCTGGTGGATATTTCCAACGCCGGCATAATAGCAATGATCAGCGGGTTTCTGAGATAGGGGGCGCCGTACCATGCGGAAAGATTTTGCAGCAATCAGCGTTCTCATTATCGTAGCTATACTGTTTGCCGGTTATTTCATGAAGGTCGATAATACGGGCTTCTCCGCCTCCGGCAAGATAAGGATAGCCACAGGCGGAGAATCCGGTATCTACTATGCCTTCGGGGATTCGTTGGCAAGTCTTTTGGAAAACCAGTTGAAAATGACGGTAACGGTAATCCCAAGCGGAGGCTCGGTAGATAACATCAACTTGCTCCGGAATAGCAGAACTGATATTGCTTTCGTGCAAAACGATATAATGACATATGCTTATAATGGAACAAATCTTTTTTCGACCGAAGGACAGTTTCAGGAGTTCGGCGCTATTGCAAGCCTCTACCCAGAATCATGTCAGGTAGTGGCGCGGCGTAACATTATAAACGACATTATTGATCTCAAGGGCAAAAGAGTTTCAATTGGCGCGGAAGGAAGCGGCACCGAGCTGAACGCCCTCCAGATATTGGACTCATATGGCATAAATTATGCCGACGTCAATGTTGATCATCTTGGCTTCAGCGCATCTGTCAATGCGTTTCGGGAAGGGAAAATTGACGCGTTCTTCTGCACGGCTGGAGTCCCAACACCGGCCGTAAGCGAACTAACAGAAGCCGGAGAAGCTTACATACTGAGCGTTGGCGAAGCTCACGCAAGCTTAATTATCTCTCAATACCCTTTCTACAGCAGACAAATAATCCCGAAAGGCGTTTATCCTGGTATTGACGAGGATGTGGAAACTGTAGCTGTGAAAGCTACGCTGGTTGCCAGCTCAAAGCTCAGTGAAAATACGATTTTGGAGATAATGAAAATAATCTTTGATAATTCTGAGGAAATAGTAAAAGATGTGCCGGGAATAAGTTTAAGCCGTTCGTCAGCTACTGAGGGATTGTCTGTTCCTCTGCATCCGGGAGCGGAAAAGTTTTTGTTCTAGTAGGGCGGGGGTTTGTGTAACATTCGTTTGTAGGGGTTGAAAATTTTCAACCCCTACCACAACCATCGCCCCATAGAATTGTAGGGGACGATGCCTACATCGTCCCGCAGGGTGTCCCCGTCTAATAGCTCACTTCTTCCAGTTTCCGAAGAGCATCGGAATTTCTAAGTCGTGAATTATTCTTCGCGTGATCAATTGCCATTCTGCCGTTGTTATCCTTTATTTTGGGGTCTGCCCCAAGAGACAGGAGGGCTAATATCGCTTCTGATTTTGGGTTACGCCCTGAAGCGCGCATAAGAGCCGTGTGTCCCTCTCTATCTTTTGCATTAACATCTGCGCCTGCTTTGATAAGAGCCGCTATCGCTTTGGGATTAGAATTGATAGCTGCGTGCATAAGCGGTGTAAGCCCCTCTCTATCTTTTGCATTAACATCTGCACCTGCTTTAATAAGAGCCGCTATCGCTTTGGGATTAGAATTGATAGATGCGTGCATAAGCGGTGTAAGTGACTCTCTATTTTTTGTATTAACATCTGCGCCTGCTTCAATGAGAGCTGTTAAAACTTCCGGGCTTGCGTTCCACACTATCGCATGTACAAGCGGTGTATGTCCAGCATTATCTTTCTCGTTAACATCCGCTCCTGCTTCAATAAGGACTATTATCACTTCCGGAGTGCTAATATCCGCCGCAGCCATAAGAGGCGTACCTCCGCCATTAGATCTCGCATTTACATCCGCTCCAGCTTCAATAAAAGCTCTTATCATTTCCGGCTTCAAGGTCAAATTCCTTACTGCCGCCATAAGCGGTGTATATCCATCAATGAATCTTACATTGACATCCGCGCCAGCTTCAATGAGGGTTGTTAAAACTTCCGGGCTCGCGTTCCACACTGACGCATGTACAAGCGGTGTACGTCCTGCTTTATCTTTTATGTTAACATCCGCTCCAGCTTCAATGAGGGCTGTTAAAACTTCCGGGCTCGCGTTCCACACTGACGCATGTACAAGCGGTGTACGTCCTGCTTTATCTTTTATGTTAACATCCGCTCCAGCTTTAATAAGGGCTGTTATCAATTCTAGTTCCGATTTCATCTCAACCGCGCGCATAAGCGGTGTACGTCCATCTTTATCTTTCGCATTAACATCCGCGCCGGCTTTAATAAGGGCTGTTATCAATTCTTGTTCCGATTTCATCTCAACCGCGCGTATAAGCGGTGTACGTCCATCTTTATCTTTCGCATTAACATCCGCGCCGGCTTTAATAAGGGCTGTTATAAATTCTAATTTATAGTTTTGTTCAACCGCGATTATAAGCGGTGTACGTCCATCTTTATCTTTCGCGTTGACATCCGCTCCAGATTCAGCAAGAGCTATCATCACTTCAAGGTTTTTATAATGCGTTGCGCGAATAAGCGGCGTTACTCCGTCACTGTATTTCACATTAACATCCGCGCCTGCTTCAATAAGAGCTGTTATCACTTTTGGGCTGGAACTAAACCTCACTGAGTACATAAGCGGTGTCCATCCATCTTTATCTTTTGCATTGACATCCGCTCCTGCATAAATGAGGGCTGATATCACATCTGAGCTGTCTCTCCGCTCTGCCGCGCGCATAAGCGGCGTTTCTCCGTCACTGTATTTCGCATTGACATCCGCGCCGGCTTCAATAAGGATTGTTATAACTTCTGTGTTTGAGTTTTCTCCAACCGCCACCATAAGCGCCCCCAATCCGATGTTAGTTTGTGCATTGACATCCGCGCCTGCTTTAATAATGGCTCTTATCAATTCTAATTCCGATTTCTTCTCTACCGCGCGTATAAGCGGCGTACGCCCATCTATATCTTTTGCATTTACATTCACTAATGCATTGAAAGCGTCATGTATTTCCTGTATAGAATCGAATTTATACAACTTAAGATAATCAAGATTACTTAATACGGCAATCGCCAGACCTGCAAGCAAAATACAGACTAACGAGCTCCAAAGTATCTTTTTAAATACAGGTCTTTTTTTCTCTTCATGTGGTGAATCCATTTCTATGCTATTGTCTTGTTTTTCCATTACATCGTCACCTCCAATATGTTCTGACCGTGCATAAATATGCCTCTTTAGTCTTCATTGTACCCGTGTAGATTCTACCCG
>WRNQ01000045.1 GCA_009776565.1 Synergistaceae bacterium
TCCCTCGTCCACCATTGCCCGAAAAACAAGACGTCCAATCCTGCCAAAACCATTGATAGCTACCTTAATTGCCATAGAAATATCCCCCTTTTGATAAAATATTAAGTCTTATTGAGGTTTGAAAGCAGATTTTTCGTGAAAAATCATCACTTATCAAATGGACCTCAGTTCTTTAGTTTAACAGCTGCTATATTAGCCAGTTTTTACACAATATCCCGACAAGCGCTCCAAAAAGTATTATTAACTGAGGATATTTTCGGCAGAATTCGTACTTCAACAAGAACGTGCATAATATAACTACTCCCCAAAGAGTCGGCTTCGGTAGAATCGGTCTTGCAAGAGTAAAAAACGCTGAAAATACAAGACCAGCAACCGCAGGACGCATAGCTTTTTGAAAATACGCAACTTTTGAACGTTCTTTTCCCCAAAAATGTTCAATTAAAAATAACACAAGTATTAACAAAACAATAGGCGTCGCAACCAGGGACGTCGTGGCGAAAAGCGAGCCCCAGAAACCGGCCAGTTTATACCCTACAAAAGTTGCGGAGTTAAGAGCTACCGGGCCGGGTGTCATTTGCGCTAGTGAAACTACTTCCGAAAACTCCGTTTCGGTTAGCCAGTTTCTCGCTATACATAACTCATATTGAATAAACGGCAACGCCGCAAGCCCTCCGCCAAACGATCCCAGCGCAACTTTCGCAAATACCAGCACAAGAGTGATAATGACTGACATATTTATTTCTTCAACTTTCGCAGTCCTATCGACAACACGGCGCCCACGCATAGCCCTATAAAAGGATGAACCCCAGATATAATAAGCAACGAGGTTGTTGCAAACGCCGCCATCTCTTGCCATCCGGTCATCACGCTTGTTTTAACCATTTTAAAAAGCGTTTTACCTACAACTACCACAACTCCGGCGCCGGCGCCCAGAAAAAACGCTGTTAAGTAAGGCGTTCCCATATAATTCAGCAATACCCCGGATAAAACCAAAATTGACAAAAAAGGAGCGGTGGCTGTGCCTAATACGGCAATGAAAGCTCCTGTAAATCCGCCCAAACGCTTTCCAGCAAGAAATGACAGGTTTGTGGCTATGGGGCCGGGTATTGCCGTCGCCATAACTATATCATCGGCAATTTCATCTTCGGTTAATAGTCCCGTAGCTCGCATCTCGGATTCAATAACGCCAAGCATTACTATGCCGCCGCCTATTGTGAAAGCGCCTATTCTCAAAAAGCGTATATATAGAGAAAGTAAAGACATGTTTTAATTTAACCTCTTTTGATTTTACAGTTGAGCGAGTCTCATAAGAAGAACGCGTAGCGGAAGCGCGCTATCAATGTGATTAACTGAATGACATTGAGCGCGCGAACCCTACAAAGAAACTTCAATAAGATGGAACCTTTTCTTTCCGAGACGGGCAAATATGTATTTACCGTGAAGCAGAAGCTCTTGCTCAATTTTTGCCCCCTCTTCGGTAATTTTAACATCATTAAGGGTCACACCGCCCTGTTTGATAAGTCTTTTCGCCTCTCCTTTGCTTTCGCACGCGCTTCCCGCCGAGAGGATTTCAGTAACTTGACACGGAAGGTCTATGCTTATTTTTGAGTATGGAATCTCGTTACTGAGGATGGCTATTATTTCTTCATCAAGTTCCGAGCATTTAACAGCGCTGTCTCCTGAGCCGAAGAGCAACTCGCTTGTGCGCGCGGCGTCGTTAGCTGCTTTTTCTGAATGTACTAGTTTTGTAGTTTCGAACGCGAGCAATTTTTGTGCGGCGCGTTTTTCAGGATTCTGTTTGTGTTCAGCTATTATACTTTCTATTTCTTCAAGCGGCAGGAACGTAAATAACTTGAACAGTCTTTCCACATCCGCGTCTTCTGTGTTTATCCAGAACTGATAGAAACGGTATGTGCTTGTTCGCGCGGGATCAAGCCATACGGCGCCGTCTTCAGTTTTTCCGAACTTGCCTCCTGATGAAGTGAGGAGTAGGGGTTGAGTCAGCCCAAACGCTTCCCCGCCGGTAGTGCGGCGGATATAGTCAACGCCGGCGATGAGGTTACCTTGCTGGTCGTTTCCGCCCATTTGTAAGCGGCATCCGTATTCTCTGAACAGGTGAGCGAAATCGTAAGACTGTAATAGAGCATATGAAAACTCGGTATATGATATCCCTTTTTCGGGGTCTTCAATTCTGGATCGTATGTAATCGCGGGCAAGAAGATTATTTATTGAAAAATGCTTGCCTACATCGCGTAAAAAGTCCAAAAACGAAATTTTTGAAAGCCAGTCATAATTATTGACTAGAAGAGCCGAATTATCACCGCAGTCAAAATCAAGAAAATGCGCGAGTTGTTTTTTTACGTTCTCAATGTTTTTTGCCATAATTTCGAGAGTGAGCAAATTACGTTCTTTGCTCTTTCCTGAAGGATCGCCTATTAGCCCTGTACCTCCTCCCGCTACGGCTATCGGTCTGTGACCCAGCTTCTGAAGCCACGCAAGCCCCATAAGCGGAATGAGATGCCCTACGTGAAGGCTGTCCGCTGTTGGGTCAAAACCTACATAAGCTGTGACCATTTCGGTACAGAACACTTCACTTAGCCTTTCGGGGTTACTGCACCATTCTATACATCCTCTTTTACCAAAAACTTCGTATACATTCTCAAACAAATTGAATTCACTCCCCGGACGAAAAAATCCTATCTGAACTGTGATACATTATAGCAAATTATTTTTTCGAGCAATTCACGTGTAAAACCTTCTTATGAAATTTTCTTAAAAAAACCGTAACAATTGGCGGTCGGTGTAAAATTGAATATATTTGTGATATATTCTAATTGATAACCGGAACACAAAGCAATATTGCAGTGAAAAGCGGAAGACAAAGAATTTAAAAATTCAGCAGCGTTTTGCGTAAAATATTAAAAAGCGGGTGAGACATATGGATAAAGCAATAAGAATAACTGATGGAGTTCACTGGGTTGGGGTAAACGACAGAGAGACGGATGTTTTTGAAGCATTGTGGCCTCTTCCTCAGGGCGTGGCATATAACGCCTACGTAATTGAAGGGGAGAAAACAGTTGTAATAGATACTGTAAAGGGACCGTGGTTTAGCGACTATCTGGCGAATATAAAGAGCGTGATAGGAGAAAAACCTGTTGATTATCTTGTGGTAAATCACATGGAGCCTGACCATTCCGGGGCGATAACTTCGCTTAAACTTGCTTATCCAGATATGAAGCTTGTAGGTAACCCAAAGACATTTCCGCTTCTTAACGGGTTTTACGGCTCGCTATGCGCTGATTGTAACGTTGTGTACAAGGATGGGGAANCNTTGGATATAGGAGGGCATGTCCTTACTTTTGCTACTGTTCCCATGGTTCACTGGCCNGAGAGTATGATAACATACGATACTTCAACGGGAATACTATTCTCTTCCGATGCTTTCGGGGGATTTGGAGCTCACGAAGGCGGCCTTTTTGACGATCAGAAATGTTCCGTACGCTGGGAAGACGAAATGCTGCGTTATTTTGCGAATATCATTGGTAAATATTGTTCGACAACGCAAGCGGCGCTAAAAAAACTTAGCGGGATAGAGCTCAGGATGATATGTCCCGCTCATGGGACGCTTTTCCGCAAGGATGTTAAAAAGGTTATCTCGTTATATGACCGTTGGAGCCGGTACGAGAATGAGTCGGGCGCCATGGTGGTGTANGGTTCNATGTACGGAAACACTAAACGCATGGCGGAAGCCGTATGCAGAGGGTTGGCTGAGTGCGGATTTTCAAATACGCTTCTCTATGACGTCTCCCGTACAGAAGCGTCATATTTGCTTCGCGATTTCTGGAAAATGAAGGGACTTGTTGCGGTCTCGTGCACATATAACGGCGGACTTTTTCCGCCGATGTCGGACTTTTTCAGCAAACTTGCAAACCGCAAGCCAAAAAATCATCTGCTCGGATTGGCGGGAAGTTACAGTTGGAGCAAAGGAGGGCTTGACGCTCTTCGCTGTTTTGCCGCTGATCTTGACTGGGACAGAATTGAACCCGAGCCTGAAGTATTTACCGCCCCAACGCTTGGAGACCTGGAAGCTTGCGCGACGCTTGGAAAGAATATGGCTGCAAGGCTTCTGGAAGAAGAATAATCTGTTTTCATTGAGAAGAGGCGCTTAGAATTAAATCTATTGTTTTTTTCCTATATAAAATAGCAGGAGGAATGGTAACGCCGCCCGGGTGTTTTTTTGTGTTGCTTTTTCTCCTGCCCCTTATTGGAGTAATCAAGACGAAGGAACGGACAACGAAACGGATTTTTAAGCTCGTTCTGTTTATCGTTGCGTTAATGTACGTTCTTTTCACGCCGCTAACCGCCATGTTCCTTATGGGTTATCTTGAAAGCGGGCGCCCGGTGTTGCAGGACGACGACCGCGCCACGCTCGTTGTCGTGCCCGCCGGAGGAGGAACTCACCCCGTTCCGGGCGGGACGAGCGAAGTTAATGTTGAGCTTGCCGAGCAATCTTTTCAGAGGCTGGCGGAGGGAGTGAACGTAGCGAAGCGCCATAATTGGCCGCTCTTTTACACGGGCGCTTACGAAGAGGGCGATAGTTTAACGTATACAGCGTCTATCCGGGCTCAGGCGGCGCTATGGGGCTTCGAAGGCGAGGTGGTCGTGGAGACATCCTCCAGGAACACCTGGGAAAACATGCAAGAGGTTGCGAAGGCTGTGGAAAAAGGAGGGTACGAGAGGTTGGTAATTTCAACGACTGCCTACCATATGAAGCGCTCTCTGTGGATGGCAAAACGGCACATGCCAGATATCGAAATAATTCCGTGGTCATCGGGCTGGCGCTCGACAAGTGATAGTGTCACATATAACATGTTCGCCCCAAGCGCGAGGGCGTTCTATGACTCATGTGCAGCGCTGCGGGAGATTGTTGGGTTATTTGCTTATATGGTGTTTTATTAACAGTTTCATATTTCCGGCCAATGCCGATTAACTCCAAAGAGCAGCAACCGGAACGGCGTACATATCCGGTCCAAACGGCAGGACGTTCTCGCCAGTGTAAAGCACGACGCCTATGAAATCTTTGTCAGGAACAATATTATACTTAAACCAAGTCATGTGTTTGAAATTGTCTTTGGACACAGAGGACCCGGCTTTAACTTCCACGCCTAAGAGAATGCCGCAGTCGTTCTCAATTAAAAAATCTATTTCCCTGTTTTCCCTGTCCCGATAATGATAAAACCTGTATCCTTCGCATAATCCCAACTGCGCCGCCAGTTCGTTGAATACGAACGTCTCAATTATCTTGCCATTTCTATCGGAATCAAGCATGACATCTTCCATGCGCCAATTCAGTATGCTCGCCATCAAGCCAGTATCGGCAGCAAACAGTTTCCCCTTACGCCCCGCCTTTTCATAATCGGTTCGCACCCATGCTCCTAACCTCTCAAACAGGCACATTGAGACAAGAATGTTGACATAGTTTTCGAGTGTTGGTCTTGATACTGCAAGTTTACCGCAGATTCCAGCCACATCCATCAGCTTACTTGACCATGCTGCCAGTACATAAAGTAAGTCGGCCATCACCTCATGCCTTTTTATATTGGCGATGTCTCTCAAATCCCGTTCAAGCAGGCTGTTGACATAATTAAGATGCCAGGAGCGTCGATCGGCAGCGGACAATTTGATGGTTTCCGGATATCCGCCCCGGAACGCCAAGTTGATTACGGCTTCTTTATCGTAGCCCGTAATTTGCATAGGCCAGTTTTGAGCGAATGCTTTTTCAAAAAATGCCGGCTTTTTTTCCAGGATTTCTCCAGTGGTGAAAGTTTTTAAACGGATATTAGCAACGCGCCCGGCCAGGCTTTCGGACACTTCCGGCAGGCTGCGGATGTCCGCTGAACCGGTTATAAGAAACTGTCCAGGTTCATTATTATCGTCCACAATGCGTTTGATGGCTGGCAGCAATATGGGCGCTTTCTGTATTTCGTCTATAATCATCGTCGTGCCTTTTTCGTGTTTGAGAAATCCCAACGGATCGCTGTTGGCGACATTCAATAATTCCGCATCGTCCAATGTTCTGTATCCAACATTTTTTTTGAAGATTTGCTTAACCAAAGTAGTTTTTCCACATTGACGAGGACCGGAAATTACCACTGTACGCCATATTTTTAAAGCGTGTTTGACTGCCGATATTTGCCATCGCGCATATTCTTTAGCCGCCACATCACATTCCTCCATTAACGTTACGTACCATATTTTTGTTTGTCAGCGATTAACATCCGACAATAGGATACCGACGTTTTTACAAATAGTCAACCGACGTTTTTATAAGTAGAAATCCGACGTTTTTCTAAATTGCCAACCGACGTTTTTATAAATAGAAAACCGACGTTTTTCTAAATTGCCAACCGACGTTTTTGTAAATTGAAGTACGACATTTTTATAGGATGTTTAAGTTATTGGTTCGCTGTTGGCTTTTGAAAAAACTCTCCCAAAGTAGACCCGCTTAAAATCAAAATGGCGCCAACTATTTGAATAAGCGTCAATCGTTCCTGCAACAAAAGCGCCGAGAAAACCAAAGCCGATAACGGCTCAAAATATCCGCAAATTGCGACCGATTGGGCCGATAGCTTCTGGACTGAGGAGAAATATAGATAACACCCTATCCCTGTGTTAACTATACCCAAAAACAAAATCGGAAATATGCTTTGAGGCGTAATGGAAATTATCATCCCTTGCTTTATCGTTATGAAAATCATCACGGTGATAAAACTCACGGACACTTGATAGACTGAATTTTCAAGCCCTGTAATGCTTGTTGCCTTTTTATTAAAGATAACCATAAACGCATACATAAAAGCACCCATGACGCCGCATAACAAACCCCATGAAAATCCGCCCTGCATAAGAGCTCTGCCGTTTACAAAGAGCATTCCAAGCAAAACCGTAAAAAGACCAAGAACCTTTGAAGCGGTCATCCTTTCGCGGAAAACAAAAGGCGAAAGGACCATCACTATCACCGGACCGCAATAGTATGCGAGAGTTGCTATGCTGACGCCGATTTGCTTATACGCTTCATAGAGGAACATCCAGCTTGCGCCCATCGCAACGCCGGAGATAATAAGGCGCGTAAAATGTTTTGCATTCCGCCAGCCGCTGAATTTTCCTTTTGAAATGATGTAAACAGCCATAAGGAACAGGCTCCCGATAAGCGTCCTTGTGAACACAATTTCATAGCTGCTCAGCGGGATATAGCTGGCAACAACGCCATTTGAACCAAAAAGCAATAAAGCCGATATATGTTTACAATAAGCTAGTTTCATAATATCTCATGAATGAATGAATGATTTTCAGTAGTTTAGTTTATTCGAGGGTTTCGTCATAATACACACTTGGCGCCTTTTTATCAATGTAAACACGCTTCCATCCTCCTGCGGGTTTTCCTCTCTTTGCAGGATTGTTTAAATGTCCTAAATATCGAAAAACCTTTCGTTCTGTGATAGTGCTATGAACATCGTAAATAGCAAAGTCCGGAATTAATTCTTTGCTAATAGTTAAACTTCCAACTTGGTATAGGTTTATATATTCTCTTGGACTTTGTCTGTTTCTATGAGCATCTCCACATATCCAATAAAACTTCATATCTGCATAGCTTTTCAATAGATTATCAAGCGTTGTTTCTTCAAGGTTCGCCATATTCTGAATTGGATGGTGCGCAAAAAAGAACACATTATTTAAATTATGCGCAACTGCTGAATCTATTAACTGTTTCAGATATGCTGTCCCAATAATCAAATTACCATCATGACTGTTGCTAATACAACATAAAGTTGAATTAACAAAAACTAACGCGTATTCCTCATATATCGCCAGATAATGTGGATTGTGAACCCATTCGCTCCAGGGGTTCATTTTTTTGTAATATTGTTCGCACAGATTCCAGAAGAAGCCGTTTAATCTATTTATCATAATTGGTAAATCGGACTTAGCATCATGGAAAGTTCCGTTGGTATAATCGTATTTTTTCCTAATTTCTTCAATTTCTTTATCTTCTCTTCGATTTAAATCATGGTTGCCGGGAATAATGTGGATTTGTCGCTTATCTGAAACATTTGCTGATGCAGCGATGCGGTTAATTACTTCAATGGCGCCTTCGACACTGATTTCGTTTTTTGAATTCCTTATATCACCAGTAATTACAATTTGATTAAACTTATTTCCCTTAGCGTTTTCAGTAACGAAATCATAGAATCGCTCTAAAACACTTTCCACTTCGATTCCTTTTGGTTCTTCTAAGTGCAAATCTGAAATGTGCAATATCCGCATATTTGACATCCTTAGGTAATCTGTAAGGTAAATTCTGCTGCGGTCATGAACCCTTCGATTACCAAAAGCAGAGATTTTGGGGTATATGTCCGGAATTTAAAAGTGTAATATAGTTTTTTGCGAAAATCATCAGATAACTCGTGTTCCTCAAACTTTTCAATAAAGTCATCTATTTGAATATCTGATTTAAATTTCTGATCAAGTCTCGTAACTATATTCTTTATGAAAAGAAACGAAAATATGTACTCATTTATATGTACATACTTGTCGTCAATGTCATCTTGTTTATCAATCTGTATTGGATGATTTCTTAACAACCAATACGTTTCATAAGCAATGATTTTTTCTATTTGAACACGCTTGTACCCGTTAAATTCTTTCAATCGGGCAATATCTTCAAAATAATCCAGCACTGCTTTCCAAAGAAGTTGCTTGTTTACAGTGCAATAATCCAAGAGACTACGTTTCTTCAATAATTCTTGTATATTGATAAAAAGATTCATAAAACGCGCCCTAAAAATTTCAGGCGCTAGATTATTGTCATTATCATCAATAAAAATCCTATCGTCAACTAAATAACGATAGGACTTAGGTAGCTCATTCATCACCAAAACAGTCACCTTCTTAATCTTCGTAAGTTGATTTGAATAAACGCGAATTTGGATTAGTATTTCGTATTGCTTCAGAGTACATTTCTTCTATCTCTCCATGATACATACATTCACTGTTTGGTAGACTTTCGACAATATACTCGTCGTTAATGAGCTTATTAATAAACTCATCAGCAAACTCATTAATCTGTTCAATGCTATATTCCATCTAAATATCTCCTTTTAAAAAGTAAATTTTACTTTAACACATAGAATTAAAAACCTCAACTCTCATTTATTTACATTTTTATTCTCCATAACCCATTTTTCCACTTCATCCTCTTTGAATCTTACACCACGCCCTATTTTGAAGCAAGGCATCCCTTCGTCTCTCCATTTTTTAACCGTGCCACGTTTTACCTTATATTTATTCATTATATCGTCAGTGGTTAAATATACTACATTCGGCATCATTGATACCTCCTAAAACATTTGCCTGGATTATAGTATGTAAATAATCACTTGTCAACATTAATATTCATTAATCACCATAAATAACATAATAAGATCATAAACAATAACAAATGAACATCAATGCAACCAATTATTAAGGAAGCATTTGATAATTAAAAAGAGCGCCTTAAGGTGAGATGAAGTGGATGATGATTCGGTTCAGTAATTCAGGGAAGTTTTTTCTTCAATTTTTCATAGAACTTTTTTTAGCGCAAGAATTGCTTTTTTCACAAGTTCTTCTTGTGCCTGCGCTCCCATGTGACCAAACCGGAATACTTTACCTGCAAGAGGTCCGTAATTGCCGCCGAGAACTACTCCTTCGGAACGCAACTTATTATTTAACGTTTCCCAGTTTGTGTCTTTTGGGACATTTACAGCGGTCACTGTAGGTGAACAAATATCCTCATTTTGTGGAAAAAGTTCGAGCCCCAGAGCTTTTATACCATCCCTGCATGCTTTTGCCGCGCGCCTGTGCCGGTCGTATACGTTTTCTATCCCTTCCCGCATTATCAAGTCAAGAGAAACACTGAGCGCGTTCATGGCGTGCCAGTCATGAGTATATGGGAGATAACGATTTTGTATGCCGTCCCTCCATGGTTTAAGAGCGTCGTATCCTGCGTAATTTACGGCTGATATCCTACGCCACGCGCGATCGCTGACTGTAGCTATAGAAAGGTGCGGCGGCATAGAAAGAACTTTTTGGCTGCCTAATAATCCTATATCAATTTTGTTCTCGTCGACATTTACGGGACATCCGCAGCCGCTTGCGACAAAATCAACTATTAACATAGCCCCTACTTCNTCAGAAATATATCCCAATTCGTAAAGAGGAGATAATGTNCCGCTTGGAGTTTCGCAATGNACTGCGGTTATTATGTTTGGGAGATAGCGGTGTGCAGCTTCCCTCACTTTATTGAAGTCCGGGATACCATTCAGACCAAAGTCGAGAGTTTCAACGTTTAGTCCTATTTCCTTNCCCATTTCGCCAAATCCCAAACTGAAAAGCCCATTTGCAACGCAAAGNAGTTTACCGCCGCGCTCAGCAGTGCTATTNAGCGCTCCCCATAAAATTGACATGGCTTCGCCCGACATTATCGCGATTTTATTTTTCGTCCCAAGNATTTGCTGAAGAATATGCTCATTACTTTCGTATAGCTTAAAAAATTCTTCCTCAAGGTCGGCGCTTCCGAATTCCTCGAGATATGCTTTGCGTACCTCCGGAGGAATGTTTACAGGCCCCGGAACCAGCCCAATTTCATATTTGTTCATATTGTAACCAGCCTTTCATTGTTATTGTTTTTATTTTACGTTATTATATAAGAGATTCAGAAGTAAAAGGAGAAACTTATGATTAATTTTATGATGAAAGTTTATGGTTGTCAGATGAACGTGTACGACAGCGATAAATTAAGGACGGCGTTGGTGAACCGGGGTTGGATAGAGCGTTCTGAC
>WRNQ01000046.1 GCA_009776565.1 Synergistaceae bacterium
TGGTATGGAATGGTCGGCAATAAGAAATCCAAGCGTGGTCAGGATTGTCAATACCGCTCAGGGGTTTAAAGACGCGCACGCTGCGGGAGTAATTGGCGTCATGCACCAGATAGAGGGCGCGTATTCGCTGACAATGGAAAACTATTATGAATTGATAGAGCAATACTATGACCTTGGCTACAGGATAATAAGTTTTGCGCACAACCCAAACAGTTATACAGCGTCGGGCGGCGAGATGTCAGGTTTCGAACCTGGGCGGCGAGGTTTTACGACTGAGGGTGAACTGGCTATTATGAGATTGAACGAGCTGGGGATAGTGTTTGACATATCTCACCTGGAAGATCAGTCGCTTATTGACGGGATAGCTATAAGCAAGAGACCGGTAGTAGGATCGCATCACGGCGCCAGGGGTATGTACGAGAATTTCCGCAACGCGAAAGATACGGAACTGGTTGGAATGGCGCTTAGCGGCGGCATGGTATACCAGAATTACTACGGCGGTTTCATGGAAGAGCCCCAGTCAATAATGGGTGTAGTCGATATGATGGACTACATGATAGAGCTTCTCATGAAACCCNTAGCCAATGGAGGCGCCGGTTTTACAAGAGAGCAAGCTGTGGGGTTCGTTGGGGTAGGCACGGACTATGACGGCGGNACNAACATTGCCGAAGCGCAGGACGCGAGCTTCTTCTACAGGACGCACAGAGAGCTGTTGGCACGCGACTATACCACACAGGAAATAAAGAGAATCCTCGGCGAAAACTCATTCAGAACATATGATGAAACGCAGGCTAAAGCGGCGGATTTCCACAAGAACCGCAAGGAAGGCGCCAAGGCTGTTATAACCGTTCCTATGGCGAGCGGCGTGTCTTTGCTTAGAGACCTTACGACCGGTCACTGTGCGGATGTCCTCACCAGAACTCCTGTATTCACGGCAAATGTAACAGGAGCTGTAAGCGCNAGGGTCATAATAGACGGAATAGTATATCCGTCNACATTAAGCGGAGGAGTGTTAACCTCAGACCTGACGGGAACTCCGCTGCAGGAGCCTTTCCATGTAGTCACGTTTGAAGCCAGTGACGACCAGCAGAAAGTGACTCGCGCGACCTACATATTCTATGTTGGCAATGCTACAGCCATTCATAAGATTGAGTTTATGAATGCGGATGCCGTAACTTTTATTAAAACTATATACGTTGATAATAGCAACAACATTCCAGGCGACACCATACCAACCCAAACAAAGCTCGGCTTTAATATAACCGGATGGAGACATGCCGGGACGGGAGCGGCTGTTACAAGTCTGGATACTATGGCTATTACCCGTTCTTATCGCCTGGTACCCACGGTTGCGGATAACCTGGATTCCAACTATAGAATCGCATCGGCAAAATCTGCAATAGATACGGAACCGGCTGAAACATTCACGGTGAAAATGGGAGAGGTAACGAGCGCCAGGCAGGCGTTAGCGTTGATACAAAGCATCGCTGGCGATATAGCGGCTCAATACGGCGTTGAGGCTGTTGTAAAAGGCGCAGTACCGGCATACACTGAGCCGGTAGCCGGAACGTCAGATAACCCAGCAGGAGTGAACGGCGGCTACAGGTTTACGGTTTCGCTCACAAGGGACGGAGGAACGCCGCAGGTTACTAATCAACAGGTTTTCACGATTAAGACTGTTCCGTTTGATGATGGCAGCGGCGGCGGCGGCGATGATGACGATTGCAAATTTGGCGATAATGGATGCAACGTCGGCTTCATATTAGTTGTGTTCGCTTTAGCTTTACCTTTCGTGTATATGCGCAAGCGTAAATAGAATTAATCGGAAAATTAATTTCATTAACAACATGGCTTAACAGGCAATATTAAAAAGTCGGGAACCGGTTGGTTCCCGGCTTTTTCGTATTATGTTTATGATGTAATTTATGGACTTAAAAAATAGTAGTTACTCGGCGCCCTCAGATTTTACGCAGGTTGCGCGCCGCTCAATTTGCTGTTGTTTGGAAATGGATTTACGAAAACCCTTGTGGCAAGCTCGTTGTCAAGAGTAAGTAACAATCCTCTGTCACTGCCGATCATTTCAATCCTGCTTAAAATATCGGAAGCGTTGGCTTCTTCTTCAACCTGCTCGTTTACATACCACATGATGAATTGATAACAGGCATGGTCGTTTTCCTGCATAGCAAGACTTGCTATGGCGTTAATGAGTCCGGTGACTTTTATTTCGTGTTCAAGAACCGATTCAAAGATTCCTTCAATATCGGCAAATGAAGTTGGAGGTTGTTGGATTGCGGTAAGAATCGGAACCGCGCCTCTGTCCAGAATATATTGATAAATATTAATTCCGTGAGCCATTTCCTCTTTCGCCTGTACAAACAGCCAGTTGGCAACCCCCTTTAAAGCAGCGCGTTCCATACAGGCGGACATGGAGTGATACAGATACGCCGAATAATACTCCGCATTAACTTGTTCGTTTAATGCTTTTGTTAATTTTTCGCTGATCATTTCCTTAGCCTCCATATAATAATATTTATTTCCCTGATACATGATAATAATATAAATCAACAAGCGTGCATAGACTCCAAAAACAGATTATGCAATAAATACGCCCAAAATATTGAATTAAATCGGCTTATCACTTTACGCTGATTATGCGCTATCTCCTCCCAACGTGATATACTTTTCATGTGCGCTACTCTGGAGCTGTACTGAGGGCGCCGAAAAAGTCTGGGAGCGCGGGTGTCCCTCGCCCGTGTTTTTGGGGTTATCAAATTACAAAGTCTTTAAATAACCATTATTATGTTTATAATATAAGAAAAGAGAGGAACGCCATGTTCGTAAAAATGTCGCAAGACGTCAAACTCCTTATAAGTCTTTTTTTACCTTTATTTCTTATTTATGGTGTTCAACATGTATACCTGGTATATGGGAACCTGATTCAAAGCTACGGAATCTCGCACGAGGCAACGGGATGGATCCTCAGCGTTTACTTTTTAGCCGCGATGGCAATTCGCCCGCTTGGCGGGTGGCTTCTNGAAAATTTCGGTATNCGCAAGACAATAGTCTGCGGCGGAATGNTAAGTTTCATCGGATGCTCGCTTTTCTTTTTTAAGCAACCGGTAGCGTTGCTTTTACTCGGAAGAGCCATGAGCGGCGCCGGCTTTGGCATCTGCTCAACCGGACTTTTTTCGTATCAGGGGCTCTGCGTGTCCGAAAAAATGCGCGGCGCTATGTTCTCGCTCCTGGTGGTTGGCGGTGTACTTCCTATAAGCACCATAACGCCTATCGGAGAGTGGCTCCTGCTTAACTCGCACGACACGCTTTTTTTTGCGATTGGTCCTATTCTGAGCGCTTTATGCTGTTACCTTGGNGGAAGAATAAACGTGACAGCAACGGGNCAAATGCGCTACAAAGAGGATAAGCCCTGGGGAACCTACAGCGAGCTTTTTTCGTCGCGCACCTTTCTGTTTCTGGTATTGACAGGAACAATTATCGGACTTGTGGACGCACTCATGATAAGCATTTCTTTACTTTCCGCCGAAAAGGGAATCGCAGCGTCCTATTTTCTTGCAAGCCTCTCCATTGCCGCTGTTACAGTGCGTCTGGCTGGTTCACCTATCCTGAACGTGATTCCGAGAATTGTGCTATTCGCCCCGTGCGGCATCCTTATGTCCTGCTCCGTCATTTTTGCGTCGTTCTTCCCGGCGCGCAGCGTTTTCATTCTGACCGGCGCCCTATTCGGCATTGGGATAGGAGCGGGATGGCCTATGTATCACTCGCTGATAGGCGACCTTCTGGACGCAGCGCTTCTGCCCAAAGGTTCGGCGACAGCGCTTCTCCTGTTCGACGGCGGCTATTTTGTAACGCCGCTCGTAGTTGGGTACCTTTTGCCCCACTTCGGCATAGCCTGGACTTTCGCGTCGTTTTCTCTCACGATGATAGGAGCTCTATTACTGATTGAGGTTTTTTATTGGCTTCCACTTTATATGAAAAAGTGATAGAATCATTCCATTTCCAAATCAAACGTATTCTTCGTTATTTTTGCTCCACTTGCTCAACGTAGGTCTATCTACGCCTTCGCTGCGTGTCGCAAAAGCCGCCTCGCCTACGTTCGATTTAGAAATGAAATATAATCTCAATAATTTTGTTTTATAATTAAAATTTACGTGAATGATTGAGTAATCTTTGTAACCCTAAATAATTCGGAGGTTTTAAATGAGCGTTCAAGACTATAAGGCAACATTGAATTTGCCTGAAACCAATTTTCCTATGCGCGCGAATTTGTCTAAGCGGGAACCGGAATTTCTNAAATTCTGGGATGAAATCGACGCGTATCACAAAATGATTAATACACGCAAGGGGGCTGAAAAGGATAAGAAATTTATCTTGCATGACGGTCCTCCATACGCTAACGGACATCTTCATATTGGCACGGCTTTCAACAAAATACTTAAAGACTTTTTCCCAAAATATAAATCTATGACAGGCTGGTACGCTCCTTA
Organism: Synergistaceae bacterium; assembly: GCA_009776565.1. The sequence goes on from WRNQ01000046.1 coordinate 4,503, forward strand.
CGTTCCCGGCTGGGATACCCANGGGCTTCCGATTGAACTCAACTTCCTNAAAGAAGANGCACAGGATAAAGGTAGACTCGACCCAGTTGCTCTGCGCGAAAAATGCACCGCTTTCGCTTATAAATTCCTTGATATACAACGTGAAGAGTTTAAGAGGCTTGGCGTACTGGGAGAATGGGACAACCCATACATAACTCTGAAGCCGGAATATGAGGCGACCGAGATTGAGGCTTTCGCAACGATGGTTGATAAAGGATATGTAAGCAGAGGATTAAAGTCCGTTCATTGGTGCGTTGACTGTAAGACAGCGCTTGCTGCGGGCGAAATAGAATACTGGGACGAGACCTCGCCTTCGGTTTACGTGGCTTACCCAATGCCGGGATTATCTGCGAAGATGGGTAAAAACGTGTTTGCAGTTATTTGGACAACAACGCCGTGGACGCTGCCCGCAAGCCTTGCTATTGCTCTTCATCAGGATTATACATATGGGTTCTATGAAGTTGAGGATAAAGTTTACTTGTTAGCGACGGAGCTAAAAGCAGCGACGGAAGAGGCCACTAAAATTAATTTCGGGGAAGCCATCAAGGTCTCAAAAGGCTCTGATTTTGAAGGAGAATACGCCGTCCACCCATACTTGGACGAGCGTAAAATACCCTTACTCTTCGCAGACTATGTTGTGCTTGACACAGGAACAGGTCTTGTTCATACGGCGCCCGGCCATGGTGTTGAAGACTATGAAACAGGATTGCGATATGGACTTGAGATTTACAATCCGGTTGACGAAAGCGGTTTTTTTGTAAAGGAGACGCCTCATGTCGGCGGACTTAATCTTGAAAACGGCGGGAAAAAAGCGTTATCGCTGATAGAGGAAAGGGGGCGGCTTCTTAAAATAGTTAAGATGTCGCATTCATATCCCCACTGCTGGAGATGCAAAGAGCCGATTATTTTCCGGGCTACCGAACAATGGTTCATCTCCGTGGCCGACTTTAAGGCGCGCGCGCTTGAATGTATTGACAATGAGATTAAATTTATTCCCGCTTGGGGGCACGACAGAATTTATAACATGGTGCGAGACAGGCTGGACTGGTGCATAAGCAGGCAGAGGATATGGGGAGTTCCGATTCCGGCTTTGCGGTGCGAGGACTGCGGGGAGTTTAAACTTACCGGAGAACTTGTAAGGGCATTTGCCGGGAAGGTCAGGAATTCCCCGGATGGCTGCACAATATGGTGGAAACAAACGCCGCAGGAACTATTCGGCGACCTTGCTGTCTGCGATAAGTGCGGTTCAAAAAACATCCGCAAAGACAATAATATAATTGACGTATGGTTTGATTCGGGTTGTTCCCATTTTTCTGTATTGGAGTCGGATGAATGGCCGGAACTTGAATGGCCGTGCACTCTTTACCTTGAAGGCGCTGACCAGCACAGAGGATGGTTTCAGTCTTCCCTTTTAATTTCAATTGCCGTGCGGGGAAGCGCGCCGTATAAGGAAGTTTTGACGCATGGGTTCACGATGGATAAAGAAGGACGAAAGATGTCGAAATCCGTTGGGAATGTAATAGCCCCGCAAGAGGTAATAGATGAATTCGGCGCAGAAATACTTAGGCTTTGGGTAGCTTCAACGGATTATAGAAACGATGTCCGCTGTTCTATGGATATATTTAAATCGCTTTCGGAGACCTACCGCAGGATACGAAATACGGAACGCTTCCTGTTAGGAAACCTGAAGGGGTTTGACCCGCACAAAAACATGGTTCCATACAACGAAATGCTGCGTATGGATAAATGGGTGCTTTCCCAGTTGAACCACGTGACGCGCAAAGTAACCGAAGCATTTGAAAGCGCGGAATTTCACATTGCGGTAAACGCTATCCACCAGTTTTGCGTGAACGAGCTCAGCGCGTTTTATCTTGACGTGAGCAAGGACAGGCTCTACGCCGAAAAAATCGAGTCTTTATCACGCCGCAGCGCACAAAGCGCAATGTGGATAATCCTTTCCGCATTAACAAAGATGTTAGCTCCGATTCTCAGTTTCACCAGCGAGGAAGCCTGGCAGGAAATGAGAAAAATAGATGGGACTCTACCTGAAACGGTATTTATGTCCGACTGGCCGAAAACGGACGAAAAAGCTACGAATATTGAGCTTGACAGTCTTTGGGATAAGGTTCTGAAACTGAGGGGCGCAATAAGCCGCGTTCTGGAACAGTCCCGCGCCGCAGGACAGATAGGACAGTCGCTTGAAGCATGTTTGCAGGTTGAAACGTGCGCGGAACTTGACGACGTGATGAACTCTTTCACTGAAAGGGAACTTGAAGAGATTTGCATAGTCTCAAAATTCACATGGGCGAGTGGGCTGAACGACACGACAATTGACAACGACACGGAATACGCCATCAAAGTTATAAAAGCGGCGGACACAATGAATAAATGCCCGCGCTGCTGGAGATATTTTGAAGACAAAGGGGAACTATGCCCGCGCTGCACGGAGGTTATGAAGTAAAAAATATTACGAAGTGAAAAGAATACTTGACAATTATTTAAAATGGATAATAATTAAGAGAGGGTGAGTTAACACCCTCTCAAGCCGTAAGCCGTTTGGCGGTGCATGGCTGGACTATAAAAATATCGTCCAAAAAAATAAGCCAAACCTTGCCGAGGGCGGCTTATTTTTTTGTGTTTTTTTCTGACATTATTGCAATAACAACTAACGCAAATGTTAACGCAATCATTAACGCTTCAAATACAGTCATTGGCATTCCTCCTTTCGGAGTCCAGCCGATTAAACACTCCGCCCACAGCTTACAAACTAATTATAGCAGACATTGGTTATTGCAATATAGGTTGAATCTAATAATCGCTATGAAAGCTTGTACGATTATTGAAAACAATTCCAGGAAGACGCTGAAAAAGTCTGGGAGCGCGGGCTATCCTGCCCGCGTACTCAGACTTTTTCAGCGCTTTATACTCTACCCCTAAGTTTTGCCCAGTATTCAAGGCGTTTTTTGATTTCGCGCTCGAAGCCGCGCTCTATTGGATTATAAAACTCCTGGCGCTTCATGCCGTCGGGGAAGTAATTCTGGCCCGAGAAGCCCAGCTCGGTGTCATGATCGTACTTGTATCCTTCGGAGTACCCCAACTCTTTCATCAGTTTGGTTGGGGCGTTGAGAATATGTTTAGGCGGCATAAGCGTNCCGTANTGTCTTGCCGCGCGTTGCGCCGCTCCCCATGCGACGTATGCGGAATTACTCTTTGGCGCTGTGCCAAGGTAAATGACCAATTGCGCAATAGCCAAATCACCTTCAGGCGACCCAAGGCGTTCATAAATCTCCCACGCGGCTAATGCCTGAAGCGTCGCCTGAGGGTCGGTTAAAGACACGTCTTCGACGGCAAAACGAGTCAGGCGGCGCAGGATGTACTTTGGATCCTCGCCTCCGTCCAGCATCCGGGCAAGCCAATACAAAGCCGCGTCGGTATCGGAGCCTCGCAAAGATTTGTGCAGAGCCGATATAAGGTTATAGTGTTCATCCCTGTCTTTGTCATATATGGGCAAACGTTTTTGCACGAACTCAGCCAACTCTTGCTCGTTCAGAACATGGTCGGCATTATCGAACAGGATTTCCAACAGGTTGATATAGTACCTGCCGTCGCCGTCAGCCATAATTTTCAACGCTTCTTTAGCGCCTTCAGTAGCGGGCAAAGCGCAATCTTTCAAGGCTTCGGCGCGAGCAAGAATTGTAGCGAAAGCGTCGTCACCCAGACGATGCAGGACGAAGACCTGGCAGCGCGACAGTAACGAGCCGTTCAGTTCGAAACTTGGGTTTTCGGTGGTCGCGCCAACCAGCACTACTGTACCATTTTCAACATAAGGCAGAAACCCGTCTTGCTGCGAGCGGTTGAAGCGATGGATTTCATCAATGAATAATAACGTTTGCCTGCCTGTTTTCAGCAAGAAAGTGGCTTCTTCGAACACTTTGCGCAAATCAGCAACGCCAGAAAACACCGCAGACATCTGCACGAAATGAATGTCCGCTACTGAGGCGAGAATACGGGCAATCGTAGTCTTTCCTACTCCCGGCGGCCCCCATAGGATAAACGACGACAGCTTGCCGGTTTTCACCATACGAGCTATGGCGCCGCCCGGACCCAATAAATGATCCTGCCCCACAACCTGGTCGAAGGTTTGAGGGCGCAATTCGTCAGCCAGCGGGCGCGGGTTTATCGAGCTTCCATCCGTCGTTTGCAACGATTCTTGAATCAGTTTGGGCATTCTTCCCTTTTTCATGCGATATTAATAATACACTTGTATAGAAGCGTTTATCACTGTTTCCCCGCTGTCCAGATTTCCGGATTCAGGAGGTCGGGAGGTCTTTTTCCTTCCAACGCGTTAATAAGGTTGATAGCCGCCTTGCGCGCCATCCCATTTCTTGAGACATTGCTTGCGCTTGCTATATGGGGCAACGTAGTCACGTTAGTTAACTTAAGTATCGGGTCATCAAGCGGAACCGGTTCCTTTTCGTATACGTCAAGCCCCGCTGCCCATATCCATTTTTCCGCACATGCTTTGTAAAGAGCTTTTTGATCGACTATAGCGCCGCGAGCGGTATTAACAAAAATTGCGGTTTTCTTCATCATTTTAAACTGATCTTCGCCAATCATATTTCTTGTTTGTTCGTTCAACAGGCAATGTACGGTAACCATATCGCTCTCTCTCAAGAGTTCCTCAAGGCTAACGAATTGTGCTCCTATGGAATCTTCTATATCTGTTCGGCGCAATGCGTCCGCGTAAAGAATTTTCATCCCAAATCCGCTCGCGCGTTTCGCCACTGCGGCGCCTATTTTTCCCATACCAATTATTCCTATTGTGCTGCCCGAAACTTCCATTCCAACCAAAAGATCGGGTCCCCAGANTTTCCATTTTCCGGAACGCATAAACTCATTAGCTTCAATCGCTCTGCGCGCGGTTGCCAGTATCAGCAAAAAAGCCAAATCCGCCGTTGCCGCCGTCAGCACATCCGGAGTGTTCGTAACATATATCCCGCGTTTTGTTGCCGCAGTCACATCAATATTGTCGTAGCCTACGGCGTAATTGCTAATGACTTTAAGCTTTGGAGACGCGGCCATGAGTTCGTCATCCACACGGAATGTCAAACCGGATATCAGCCCGTCCGCGTCCTTCAATTCTTCAAACAATGTTTCTCTTGAAGGAGCGCCCTCATCAGTCCAAATCCTGAACTCAAATTTCCCGCGTAATAGCTCAAGTCCTGTCTCTTGTATAGGCAAACCTACATAAACTTTGGGCAATGATGTCAATCGGAACACCTCACGTTCTATTTTGTATGATACACTTTGAATTAGTATACAACATTAAAGGAGAGACATAATGTTTAAGACAAAATTTGAAGATATTGTTAATGTATCAGAAATAGGAAGAACCGATGTTTCAGTTTTAACGCAAGAGGTTTTTGGGATGGCGGAATCGGAAAACCTGTCTCAAAAAGGAGAGAAGACCCTTTTATTAGCAATAGATATGCAGAACTCATTTATGGAAAATGGTTCGCTTGGCGTACCCCACTCGCATGGCGATGTGGAAAGGCTATGCAAGTTCTTATATTCATATGCGGAAAATATCTCGGATATAACAATATCGCTTGATTCACACGATCCTTTGCAGATATTCCATCCCGTATGGTGGAAAGACAATAACGGCTTCAATCCGCCGCCGTTCACNACAATTACCGCANCNGATATAGCAGCCGGCAAGTGGANCCCTATAAAATACAATGAAGACAGNCTTAATTATGTTCTAAACCTTGAACGTCTTGGGAAAAAGCAGCTGACGATATGGCCATATCATTGCCTGAAAGGAACTATCGGACAGTCGCTTGAGTGCATGTTCTCAAATTTAATATATTTCGTTTCGACCGCAAAAAGAATTCCCATAACGTGCGTTATAAAGGGGGAAGATCCGCTTTCCGAGATGTATGGGATTTTTAAGCCTGAATATTCAAAAACCGCCTGTATAAACACGCGTCTTCTGGAATCAATTGCGTGTTATCAAAAGGTTTACATAGCAGGCGAAGCTTCAAGCCATTGCGTTTTGGAATCCGTGAAACAAATAGCCGAGTTTTACAAAGACGATAAGAAAATAACATCCGGTATTAACGTATTGACAGATTGCATGTCCCCAATCCCGGGATTCGAAGCAGGCACGGAGCGAGAATTTCAAGCGTTAGCCGAACAGTACGGAATAAAGCTTGTAAAATCAACGGAAGTGTTAGACAGTTGAGAGGCACAGAGAGGGCACGGAGAATAAGGACAGCTGCTGTCCATTGGATTGTATTAGCCACAACCATCGCCCAACAGAACC
>WRNQ01000047.1 GCA_009776565.1 Synergistaceae bacterium
GCTGACGCTCGCGTCTAAAGGCACGCTCGCGTCTAAAGGCACGCTCGCGGCTAAAGGCCGGGCTCGCGAAGACGTGTTATATAGGCGCTTGTCGCCTGTCTCAGCTAAGGTGAACGCCTATTTAATCGTCTTTGCGAGGAGCCGGAACGGCGACGCGGCAATCCAAGCTTTTGTTTTTGTTTTTTGCTCAAATACGCTATTGTGAATCTACTCATAGATAATATGGTTCATTTTGCGTGGTGAACGTAGTTTATGGGGGACTGGATCGCTGCGCCCTTCGGGCTCGCGAAGACGTGTTATTGAACGCTGGATCGCTGCCCGCTGCCCGCCACGCTGACGCTCGCGGCTAAAGGCACGCTCGCGGCTAAAGGCCGGGCTCGCGAAGACGTGTAAAATAGGCGCTTGTCGCCTGTCTCAGCTAAGGTGAACGCTTATTTAATCGTCTTTGCGAGGAGCGCGTAAGCGCGACGCAGCAATCCAGGCTTTTTCTTTGTTTTTAGCTCAAATACGCTATTGTGAATCTACTCATAGAAAATATGGTTCATTCTGCGTGGTGAACGTAGTTCATGGGGGCTGGATCGCCGCGCCCTTCGGGCTCGCGAAGACGTGTAAAAATACAGTGGTCAGTGGTCAGTGATCAGTAAAAGACAAAAGCAAAAGCAAAAGACGCTGGATCGCCGCGCCCTTCGGGCTCGCGAAGACGTGTTATTGAACGCTGGATCGCCGCGCCCTTCGGGCTCGCGAAGATGTGATACTGAACGCTGGATCGCCGCGCCCTTCGGGCTCGCGAAGACGTGTTATTAGACGCCGGATCGGCGCCTTGAACGAAAGAGTTCATTTTGTAAACAATATATACCCTAAAATAATCCATGACATACACAGTAAAAAGTTTTACTTTAATAAAAGTAGGTTTTTTTATAGAGTGCTATTTATAATAAAAAGGGATTGATTGCTATGCCAGACATGATGACGATTTCAACAAAAGGGCAAATCACTTTGCCGGTGGATTTGCGAGTTGAATATGGTCTTAAAGCCGGAGATAAGATTTTCGGCGAAAGGACGGAAAATGGCTACATTCTAAAACGACCGAAAAAAGGTTTGCTGGATTACAAAGGATTTATTAAAGAACCTTATGACCCAAAGAAAGACTTAGCTTTGGCTGTGGAAACTGCTTCGGCTCACGTGATGGGAGAGAACGAATGTTAACTTTTGTTGATGCTAATGTCTTTATCGGGTTATTTACAGAGATAGACAATGAGAATCAAGCGGACCAGGCGGAACAATTACTTATTAAAGCGCAGAATGGAGAAGTTGATTTAGTTACAGGTCCGCCGGTGTTTTTTGAAATAGCCTGGGTTCTGGGACAACGCTATAAGATCGAAAATGATAAGGTGTTGNACGTATTGGAAGCNATTTTGTNGTATCCAAACCTGCGGGTTCTGGACAAAGAGCAAGTAATAGCGGCTATATCCTTAGCAAGGGCGACTAATAGCGTCTTTGCTGATAGTTATATTGCAGTATCAGCGGGCAAAGTAAAAGCCGAAAATGTTGCGACATTCAACAACAAACATTTTGCCAGGCTGGGAGTAAGATTGTATCCGTTGGAAGAAAAGAGATAGGGGCGAATGTTCGCAGGGCACTGAAAAAGTCTGGGAGCGCGGGCGCCCCTCGCCCGCCAACCGGTACGATTATAAATAGCGGTGATTGTGGTTACGGTGCACCCCCACAAAGGGGGCACTGCAAACCCCCGTCCCTTCGGGACACCCCCTTTGAAATGGGGGCGATTCCCCTGACGGGATCGTTCCGGTTATCAGAACGGGACGAGATCGTGTGCGTCCCCTACGGCTCTATGGGGTGATGGTTGTGGATGTGGTAGGGGTTGAAAATTTTCAACCCCTACAAACGAAACCACCGCAGGTGTGGAAATTTCAAACGGACGACTCCCTGACGGGACCGTTCCGGCAGCCCTTCAAAAAACGGGAGGCAAGTTGCCTCCCCTACAACGCCAGGGGCCGTCACACGCGGGGCGGTCGTCCCTACTGTCTTTGTCTTTTATCTTTTACTGTCAACTGTCAACTGTCAACTGTCAACTGTCAACTGTCAACTGTCTTTTAGCGTTTACCTAACACGGGCGGCAGGTTGCCGCCCCTACAACTGACCACTGACCACTGTCTTTTAGCGTTTACCTAACACGGGCGGCCCCTGACGGGACCGTTCCGGCAACCCTTCAAAAAACGGGAGGCAAGTTGCCTCCCCTACAACGCCAGTGGCCGTCACACGCAGTTGCCGCCCCTACAACTGACCACTGACCACTGACCACTGACCACTGACCACTACTCTTCCTCTTCCTCCTGCTTATAGGCGGCGATGACTTTCTTTGCTATGTCCGGCGGGACTTCCTCGTAGTGGGAATGGCTCATTGAGAAGTTTCCCTGACCAGACGTCATCGACCTCAGGATTATCGCGTAACGGAACATTTCGGCATGTGGCGCCTGAGCCTTCACTACCTGAAGTTTCCCGTGCGAATCCGTTCCCGCTATACGACCGCGCCGGCTGTTAAAGTCGCCCATAACATCCCCGAGATATTGCTCGGGAACGACGACTTCAACGTTCATAATGGGTTCAAGCAAAACGGGATTGGCGTCCAGAATCCCTTTTTTGAACGAAAGCCTCGTCGCCAGCTTAAACGACAATTCGGAGCTGTCAACGTCGTGGTATGAGCCAAAATACAGCTCCGCTTTGAAGTCAACGACAGGAAATCCTGCAAGAGGCCCTTTTTGCATGTATTCGCGAAGCCCTTTTTCAACTGCGGGAATGTAATTCTTTGGTATGGCGCCGCCGGTTATTTTATCTTCAAACACAAATCCTTCGCCGCGCGACAATGGATAATAACGGATATATACGTCCCCAAATTGCCCATGCCCGCCCGTCTGTTTCTTGTGTTTTCCCTGAGCTTCGGCGGTCTTGCGGATTGTTTCTTTGTATGGCACCTGCGGAGTGCGCGTATCAAGATCAACTCCGTAACGTTCTTTCATTTTTGCCAACACTATTCCAATATGCATATCGCCCATACCGGAAAGTACGTTGTCGTGAGTATCCACGTTTTTCTCGAACGTGAGGCACGGGTCCTCTTCAAGAGTGCGCGATATGGCGTTGCCAAGCTTATCTTCGTCAGCGCGGCTTTTGGCTACTATAGCAACACTGTAAACAGGGTTGGGGAACGCTATTTCGGGGAATACCCACTTTGCCCCGGTCTTTTGAGCCAGGGTATCTCCGACTTTAGTGCTCTGAAGCTTTGGTAAGGTTAATATATCCCCCGCTATTATATCCTTGACGTCTTTTCCTTCCTTACCGGACATGAATTTGAATGAACTTATCCGTTCTTCTTCCCCTCTTGTGACATTGTAAATACTGTTCCCTTCCGAAACAAGCGAGCCTGAAACGACTTTTATGAAAGAAAGTTTTCCTACATAAGGGTCAACCAATATTTTGAAGCAGCGGGACGAGAATGGAGCGGCGGGGTCAGCCTTCACTTTTATTTCGTTGTCTCCATCCATGCTTTTTTGCGGCTCGGTTTCAACAGGTGACGGGAATGACTCTACAATGAAATCAAGTAATTGGTGTATTCCCACGTTTGCAGTGGAAGCTCCCGCGAGAACGGGAAAGAATTTCCGCTCGGCTATTGCTTTGCGGAGCGCGTTGAAGAATTCTGGTTCGCTTATTTCTCCGCCTTCAAGATAGCGTTCCATAAGCGCGTCGTCCACCTCGACAATTGCTTCAGTTATTGCTTCAATTGCTGAGTCAACCGCCCCCTTCATATCGTCGGGGACATCTGTTTCCTGAAATTTTCCGCTGCCGTCAAGCGGGTATAAATACGCTTTCTTTTTTAGAACATTTACTACTCCCTTGAGGTTTGTTTCTCTGCCAACCGGAATAAGGACAGGCAAAGCTCTGTCGCTGAATTCCGATTGTATGTCCATGAGCACTTTTTCGAAGTCCGCGTTCTCTCTATCCATACGCGATATATAAAAAGCTGCCGGAGTATTTGTTTCGCACGTAGTATCCCAGGCACGATTGGTCTGGACTTCTATTCCGCTTACCGCGCTCAATACGATTACCGCAGTATCGGCTACCGTAACAGCCGCGCTCATCTCTCCCACAAAGTCCGCAAATCCGGGAGAGTCAAGACAGAAAAGAGTTTTCCCGCCCCGCTCCATTGTTATCAGTGAAGTGCTTATCGAAATCTGACGTTTTTGCTCCTCTGCGCTGAAGTCGCTGACCGTGTTGCCTGATTCTGATTTACCCATCCTCGTTATGTTTCCATTGCTGAAGAGCATCGCCTCAATGAGGGCGGTTTTTCCGCTTCCGCCATGTCCGGCAAGTGCGAAACTCCTCGTGTTTTCGGGTGTACGCGCCATACTTTTTATCCTCCTGATTATTAATTTAATAATTATATTTCCCTAAAGATTTTACCATGAATCTATGTTTACATGAGGCAATTAAAAAGAATCCCCCGCTGGACTGTTCCGCGATCCAGGCGTTAAGTAGCCTGCCACAGAATCACAATCATGTTTATGCATTTGCCCTGGTACATCGGCTAAAATAGTTGGCTTTCTTATCATGGTGTCGTAAAATAATGTTATTTTAAAACACAAAAAGGCGAGGGGGATACAAAAACCACCAAGTCGTTTTTCAGGTGTTTATTCCGATATAAAATTTTAAAGGAGCTGCTTAAATGAGCATGGAACGTGAAACAATTTTTATAGTTGACGATGATTTGACAAACTTAACAATATGCGATGATATTCTTTCGGGTTCCTATAATGTCTTTACTTCAAGTTCAGGTGAATTATTATTTAAAATGCTTGAAAGACATATACCGGACCTTATTCTTTTAGATGTCGAAATGCCTGTAATGAACGGATATCAGGTTCTGGAGCGTTTAAAGGCAAAACCGGAAACCAGCCATATCCCTGTTATTCTCCTAACGGGAAAAAATGAAAGAGAATTGGAAGTTCTGTCGCTGGGCGCGATTGATTGCATAATTAAACCGTTTTCGCCGCTCCTTTTACTTAATCGTGTCAAAGTGCACTTGCTTGCCGGGTCTCAGAGGCAGAAACTCACTTATTTCAATAATAATTTACTGGAAATGGTGGGAATCAGGACTAAAACGGCAGTGAGCTTACAAAATGCTGTTTTAATAACACTCGCCGAACTTCTGGAAAACCGGGAAGGCGTTACAGGCGGACATATAGAAAGGAAGCAAAAACTTTTCAGAGTCTTATTGAACGAGCTATTTGAACGCGTCGTATACAAGGAAGAAACTTCAATATTGAATATGGCCATTGTGTTGCAGTCTCTTCCTCTCTATGACGTCGGTAAAATCGTGATAAATGACAGTATACTATTGAAACCCGGTAGACTTACCGAAAATGAGTTTGAGCAGGTAAAAAAGCATACAATCTTTGGGGAAAAGGTAATTGAAACAATCAAAAAAAATACGGCGGAGCAAGAATTCCTGGAATATGCAAAAATCTTTGCTGGGTCGCATCATGAAAAATGGGATGGAAGCGGATACCCCAAGGGATTATCCGGTAATAAAATCCCGCTCTTGGGAAGAGTGATGGCTATTGCAGACGTTTATGACGCGCTGGTTTCGAGCAAACCGTATAGAAATGCTTACTCGCACGATGAAGCTGTCCGCAGAATTATTGATAGTAAGGGGACGCATTTTGACCCGGGGCTAGTTGATTCTTTTCTCAATGTGTCCGATAGATTCAAGGAAATTGCCATGCTTGGTAATCTCTGGTTTCAATGACGCAAAACCAGCGAAAGTCAGTTATCCAGGACAAAACAAGCGAATTGGTTTAGGAGAAATAATATGAAAATGCTATGTGTAGTGCTCGTTGCATTTGGGTCAGTTATTATGTTATATAGTATTGCGAAATACTATAAATCCTTAGTTGACCTCACAAGACAGACAGGCTCGCATAGTATATTCACCGAATGGATATATGCCGCTTGCTTAATAATGATGATTTTCTTTCAAATTGGATACATTATCACTTTGATGTTTTACGTTGCCAGTTATTCGCTATCTTTCCAGGATTTATTGATTGCGCTTATTTTTTTCTTCGGCGCCATATTTGTTCTTGCAATGACTACAATGATGCAGCATACGTATGATAAGGCTGATCTTATGGTGCGTCTGGAACAGCAGGAGTCGAAACTGGAGGCTATAAAAGCTCAACACGAAAAAGAAAAAGCGGAAGCGTCTACTAATGCCAAAAGCAGTTTTCTCGCAATGATGAGCCACGAGATCCGCACGCCGATAAACGCGGTAATAGGCATGGCGGAGCTTGCCTTGCGGGATGACATCTCGCCGGATGCTCAGGGACACATTATCACAATTAAACAGGCGGGCAAAAATCTGTTGGCTATAATAAATGACATTTTGGACTTTTCAAAAATTGAGACCGGAAAACTGGAAATCATAAAGGCGGAATATTCATTTGCATCTTTAGTAAACGATGTCATCAGTATCATCAATATGAGAGTGTTTGAATCGCGCCTTCGTTTTGTGGTCTATATAGACAATAATATTCCGGGCGCTTTGTTTGGGGATGAAGTCAGAATAAGACAGATATTGATAAATCTGTTGAACAATGCCGTTAAATACACTGAAAAAGGTTTTGTATCCCTTTCTGTCTGCGGGGAGATAGTGAATGACAATACTGTTAATCTCTTAATCGAAGTTTCAGATAGCGGTAAGGGGATAAGAGAGGAGCATTTTGAAAAATTGTTCGAAGAATTTTTCCAAACGGATCAGGAGAAAAGCAGCGTTATGGAAGGAACTGGGCTTGGACTTGCAATAACCCGCAATCTTGTCAACGTGATGGGCGGCGAAATCAGTGTTTCCTCAGAAATAGGAAAAGGTAGTAAGTTTTCCATACGGCTTCCGCAAGGATTCAGTAAACCCGACAAACTGGCATATGTGGAAAACCCGCACGAAAAGAACGTGCTCATATACGACAGGCGCAAAATATACTGTGATTACATCGTTCGCGCTATGGATGATTTAGGTGTGAGTTATACAATTGTGTCGGACATAGAAGAGTTTTATAGTAAACTCGTGAGCAATGAGTTTCATTTTGTTTTTGTTGCCAATGCTCTTTTTCAGAGCGTCAAAAAAATACACTCTGAAATCGAATCAAAAAGCAAGATTGTATTGGTTTCCGAATTTGGTAAAACGGTTACCGAGCAGAACGTAATTGCCCTGTATACACCGATATATTCCATACCTGTCGCCAATATTTTAAACGGTGTTTCCAACAGCTTTATAATTGACATGAACAATGAGTATCTGTTGAGGTTCGTCGCCCCGGACGCGAAAGTTCTGATTGTCGATGATATAAATACAAACTTAAAAGTGGCCGAAGGATTGATGATGCCATATGAAATGCAGATAGATATGTGTAAAAGCGGTTATGAAGCTATTCAAGCAGTAGAGTCAACGTATTATGATATAGTGTTTATGGATCATATGATGCCTGAGCTAGATGGCATCAAGGCAACGTCAATTATCCGGGAGAAGGGTAACGAATATCCGTATTTCAAAGATCTGCCAATTATTGCCTTGACAGCAAATGCAATTTCCGGCATGAAAGAAATGTTCCTTAAAAACGGCTTCAACGACTTTTTAGCAAAACCCATAGACATAGAAAAGTTGAACACTATTTTGGAGACATGGATTCCAAAGGAAAAACAGACGAAAAAGAATGTCAATGTGGTCAAAGAGTTTTACGATAGCGAAACGATAAAGATTGAGGGAGTGGATGTCAATAAAGGCATTGCCGCGGTGGGCGGGAAAATTAAAAACTATTTCAATACGCTCTCCGTATTTCATGAAGATGGGACGCAGAAAATAAAAGATATTGTGATTTGTTTGGAAAAAGAAGATCTGGCTTTGTACACAACATATGTCCACGCGCTAAAAAGCGCAACTGCGAACATCGGCGCTACCACACTTTCCAAAGTCGCGGAAAATTTGGAAATAGCAGGTAAAAATGGAGATATGGATTTTATTGAGACGCATGGCGCTCAATTTTTGACGAATTTTGAAGCGTTGCTTGACAATATAAAGGCGGTATTATCAGAAGAAAGCAGAAAAGAAAGCGGCGATTTCATTGATTATGGCCGATTGGAGGCTGCACTGAGTAAATTAGAGACCGCGCTTGACGTTTTTGATTCTGTCATGATTAAACAAGCCGTAAGCGAATTACGGGAACTATCGCAAAAAGTGGCGCCCGGCGTGAGCGGGACCGTAGAAAACATATTGAAAAATGTGTTGATGGGTGAATATAGCGGCGCCATTGAATTGATAGGATTATTGCGAAACGAAAGTGGTCAGTAATCAGTGGTCAGTGAAAGACAAAAGACAGTGGTCAGTTGTAGGGGCGGCAACCTGCCGCCCGTGTCAGGTAAACGCTAAAAGACAGTTGTCAGTGATCAGTGGTCAGTGAAAGACAAAAACAAAGATAAAAGCAATCTCTCACAGGGTAGGGGCGTTTCGAGAAACGCCCGAGGCTGTCCGAAAATTGTTCAAGCGCGTCATTTAGCCACAACCATTGCCGCATAGAGCTGTAGTGGACGCACACCGGGCGTCCCACCCGATAACCGGAACGCCCCGTTATGGGAATCGCCCGTTTTTTACAAAAGGTATTGACGCCATTCATTCAACTGAAGTATTATCACCATGTGAACGTTTTTCAAAAATATGACAAAGATGAAGGGTATAATCAAATTGGCTAGAGAAAGAGATTTGGTATTCAATAAACTTGACGAGTTGAAAATAAAATATTCCGTGATTGAGCATCCTCCGGTTTATACAATTGAGGAAATGGATTCACTTGGAATTTTTGACGGCGTAAGCATATGCAAAAATTTATTTGTCCGGAACGATAAAGGCAATAAACACTACTTAATAGTGATTCGCAAAGACAAACAAGCTGATCTGAAAGAAATTTCAGCGCGGATTTCTGAATCGCGCCTCTCGTTTGCTTCCGAAGAGCGGTTACAAAAATATCTCGGGCTCAAAAAAGGGGAGGTAACCCCTCTTGGGATAATAAATGACGAAGAACACGCAGTAATTATACTTCTGGACAAAGACCTTGACGGCAAAAAACCGGTGGGCGTTCACCCGAATGATAATTCAGCAACTGTAGTTTTATCATTCTATAGCCTTATAATGTACATAAAACATTTTGGCAACAAATTAAATACTATTTCCATATGACAAGGTGAATCAAATGATAAGAGTCAATACAAAAGAAACCGAATGGAAAGAAGGTCTTACGGTACAAGACATACTCGACGGGCAGGGGTACACTTTTAAAATGCTTGCCGTATGGGTAAACGATACGCCCGTGACGGCAGAATCGTTTGGAACCGCCATTGTGCCTGACGGCGCTGATGTACAGGCCATTCATCTTATAAGCGGGGGCTAATCATTGAGTATTGGCGTTATTTTCGATGTAAAAAAGTACGCAATTCACGATGGTCCAGGAATTCGCACCGCGTTTTTTTTAAAAGGATGTCCCCTGAGCTGCTGGTGGTGTCATAACCCGGAAAGTCTGTCCATGACGCCGGCACTTTTAAAAAGGGAGGAACGTTGCATTCACTGCGGTTTATGCGAAAACCAGACAAAATACGAAAAATGCCCAACTCTCGCGCTTGAAATGGCAGGACAAAAAGTCACTCCCCGGGAAGTTCTTGAAATAGCTAAGCAGGATGAACTTTTTTACGACTCGTCAGGCGGCGGGGTCACATTCACGGGAGGCGAGCCGCTCTTGCAGCCGGAGTTTTTATTTGAGTGCCTTGAGCTATGTAAAAAACATAGTATTCATACCGCTGTGGATACTTCAGGATTCGCCCCGCAAGAAACGGTTAAAAAAATAGCTTCGGTTGCCGACCTTTTCCTATTTGACTTTAAACATCCTGATCCTATAAAGCATGAATACTACACGGGAGTCAGCAACAAACAAATACTTGAAAACTTATTGCTGCTGGACAGGTTGATTGACGACAATCAATGCCGGGCGGAAGTTCATATAAGAATTCCGCTCATACCAACGGTCAACATGGACGAAGGCGCCCTGGCGGCGTCCGCGGAATTCATTGCAAAACTCAGGAATATACACAAAGTAGACCTGCTTCCGTATCACTCAGCGGGCAGGGCGAAATATCCAAAATGGAATATGGTTTATAAAATGGACACAATACAGCCCCCGGCAAAAGAAGAAGTTGAGCGGGCGCGTCAAATTTTTGCAGAAAGAAACATAAGCAACCTCCACATCGGAGGGTGAAATTGTGAAGCGTCAACGGGACGCCCTGTGTGCGTACCCTACGGTTCTATGGGGCGATGGTTGTGTTTATGGTGCACAAACCCCCGCCCCTTCGGGGCGCCCCCTTTGAAAAGGGGGCGGTTCCCCTGACGGAGCGTTCCGGTTATCAGACTGTTTTGTTTTTGTTTTTGTTTTGGTCTTTATCTTTTGTTTTTTACTGACCACTGATTACTGACCACTGATTACTGTCAACTGTCTTTTAGCGTTTACCTAACACGGGCGGCAGGTTGCCGCCCCTACAACTGTCAACTGTCAACTGTCTACTGTTTTTTAAGCTCTTTTGCCCACGAATCCTTTAACGA
>WRNQ01000048.1 GCA_009776565.1 Synergistaceae bacterium
AAATCCTCGCCGTCCGAACCGCTGCCGACGGCTGACACGGCGCCTTTCGATACGCTTGCCCTAACCGCGGCGCCGGCAACGTCCGTAGCGTCAGGGACATCTACAACGCTCGCCAAACCTGCAGCGCCTGTGGCGCCAGCCGTGTCTGCTGCAGCGCCAGCCGTGTCTGCTGCAGCGCCAGCGGTACCTGCCATGTTCGCTACATCTGCTGCGTCTGCCGAGCCTGCAGCGTCTGTTGAACCTACGGCGCCCGCCGTGCCTGCGGCGCCTACTTTGTCTGAGGCAGTTACAGCGCCAACACTGCCAAAACCCTTGTTAAACAGAATTTCCATAGAGAAATTGTATCATAATCATCTTGATTCGTCTATTAGAACATCAAGCGGCGTTAGGTCCTCGTCATAACCGGCGCGCCCTAAATCATCAATTTTAATCCTCCCAGCACGACCGTATTGAAAGAGCTGATCCAAAAACTCGACTGCAGCCCGTATTCTTGTGCGAAGTAACCTGCTTCTCTTTTCAACGATCGCATACACTTCCTTCATGTCAACATCGCAGTTCCAATCATATGCCCTAAAGTGGAACATACGCAATTTATCAAATACAGCTAAGACTTCATCCTGTGTAAGCGGCAAGAGCTGTTCTGCGTCCTTTATAGCGTTTAAGGCGTTCCTGATAGAGTTTCTACTCCCAATATCCATAAAACTTTCGTCCAAATTTACAAATTCCTGCTTCCCTTCTATGATGTCTTCAGCAAATGATGCGCCAAAAGTGAATATGCTGTATACCGACTCAAGTTTTCTATCAGGATTCAGGAACTTGTCCATGTTACCATACGCCTTAAGTCTGGTCTTCTTCCCAAACTTACCAATAAGTTCCGCTTCGTCAAACAAAATCACCCACCCCTTATACCCGAGTTTTAAAAAAAGGTGGCTCATATATTCAAAGTAATCAATAATATGCTTTGTTTTACTAAACGTAACAGAAGACTTTACTTTTTCATTAAATATCCTTTTATAAACTCTGTTTAAGACTTGTGCCGTCACAAAGTCGCCTTCAATATCGGCTAGCAACATGAATTTCTCGTCATAATCTTCCGTATTCAGGTAGGATTTGATTAGATAATATAGTTTGTTCGTCTCCGTTTTACTCAAGGAGTACTCGTTCATTTCAGCTACAAAAGGCGAGTTTGGGGTCATGTTCTCAAAAATATCATTGAACCCGGGCTGCATACGATCCGGCAAATAAGTATTATTTATCAGTTTTTGATAAACCAGGTACAGTTTGTCAAAGGGAGTTTCTTTACTAAGAGATACGAAGCTCACAACCATATTGTCTTTTTGAGCCATATTAAACACCGCGTTTAGAAGATGGGTTTTGCCTTCTCCATAGCTGCCTGAAACAATCAGCCCGCCCGACGCGCCATTTGTCCTTACATCGTAGAGTGAATTTGATATCATTTCCATTAGTTGAGGACGCGCCGACGAGAAATAACGTGAAGCAGCTCTTGACGACACGCCGGAGCGGAGAGCTTCTATTATTCGCCTTGCTTCAAAATCTATCATCGCCTTCACCCTCCAGTCCCATGCTAGTCACTACGTCACCATTTCCCGCCCCCAGACCGGTGATAGGCGCCACGTCATCGGCTTCCGCCTCCGGCATGTTGATAGGCGCCACGTCACCGGCTTCCGCCTCCGGCTTACTGATAGTTACTATGTCACCATTTCCCGCCTCCGGCGCGTTGATAGGCGCCACATCACCGGCCTCCGCCTCCGGCGTGATGATAGGCGCCGCGTCACCATTTCCCACCTCCGGACCGTTGATAGGCGCCACGTCACCGGCTTCCACCTCCGGACCGTTAATAGTTACTCTGTTTATCTGACGCGGTATAGAAGCATAATGTATCCTCGAAAGTATTTTACTCGCCTGATCATCACTTATGGGTTTCACGCTAAAATCCACATCTTCCAGGACTTTTGCAAGTCTTTTTGACATTTCTACGATAACGCCCGCATTGTATTCCTGCATGGCGAGTCTATCTAAATCAAGTATGTCGGTAAATTTATTCAGCTTCTCGCCCGTAACTTCATTTTGAATCCTCATCCAGAGCGCCCAATAGGATTTCAACCCCGCTGCCTCGTCGTCAATGAGTTTCCTGTCGAAGGCAAAAACAAACATAACATTTTTTAATGTGTCAATCTCGTCAATGAGTTCCCTGATGCTCTCATATGCATCTTCGCGCTTCTGTTTTGTATATCTGACTTCTTCCAGGCTCCCCGTGTTTACCAGTATATCCAGATTATCAATTGTTATAATAACGCCGGATTTTCCGGATATTTTAATTATTTCCACAAGAGATCTGAGCATGTGGCGCGCGTTGTATTTTGTAATTTTGCTTGGTGAAAGCCCCAACCTGCGTATTGCGGGAAGGGTAGCCTCCTTCTCACCCATCAGCCACGAAATCAGGAGGGCCTTATTGGGTTCCTCAAGAGTTGGATGTCCCAATATGCCGCCCGTTATTAAGCTGCAGGCCAACGCGAAATTATTGTCTACAAGCGGATTATGCAAAAACATCTTATTAAGTAAAAGCCGTATCTCTCTTTTTGTTATTGGGTCCATAAGCCCTTTGCCGGATAAATAATCAACAAAACTCAAGTCGTTGGGAATTTCAGATTCATCGTACCCGAGTTCCCGAATTATTATATGACTGCATTTTTTTAGACATGAGATTATATCTGACTGCTTTAAGGCTTCTATGTAAATGTTTTTGAAGTCGTGAACCCAGACTTGTTTTGCTGAAATAGATGTGCATATATATCCGCTGACGTCAGCCAGCGCCGATAATAACTCCAGGAAATGCGTCTTACCACTCCCGCTGTTACCTGTCACAAACTTTATCTTGCTGCCGCCTTCAAGGATATATTCATCCAAATATCTGTCTTTCCAGAAGTCTGAAATGAAGTTCACCCCGACTGACAATTCATTGATAAGTTCGTAGTTACCCGGCGATTTTCCATTTTTTAGTAGTTGAATAGCGGTTTTAATATCATTGAGCATACTGGAAATCACCCGTTATTTGTAGAATTTTATTACGGAGAAAAAATGCTCGTTACCTTCCGAGTCCAATATTCTTATTGATTTTTTAATGTCCCTGCCAGGGCTGAGCTGAAACAACCTTCCATCTGGCGACTGCCTAACCTCCGACGAATGAAGCCGGGCCAAATCAAACGCAAAGCTCTGCTGGTCGTAGTCCTTTCTGAACCTTCTCATCGGCGTGAGAAATCTGTATAAAGTCAAAAGAGAGCAGTCAGAATCAGGTTTATATGCTTTCCCCTTGCTCTGTTTTAGAAGGGCTAAATCATATGCGTCAGCCAGTTCGCCTACAAATCCCGCTGCGTTAAACGAAGCTTTGTTTAGCTTGTCCTGACTCTTTTTAATATCGTTGATCAGGCTTACAGGCCTGAAGCACTGCATCTTTTTGCGGTCTACATACACGTCGAGGTTTTCAATATCGATTCTCACTTTGAAGGGGAACATTTCGTAGGCAGCACCCTCCCCTATCGCATCCACGCCCGCCTTTTTGCAGTATTCCAGCATCTGTGACGCGAAATCCCCGCTTTCCATATACTCCCTACCGTCAAAATTTTCAATAAGGCTGCGTATTTTTGAAAGGCCCTCCTCAAAATCCCTATACAGGGTCTCAATAGGCGTCAAATCCTTTACGGCGCTCTTTAAGTCACCTTTTTCAAGGTTATTGCACAGGCTCTTGTAATGCCTGTGCTGAGCTTTTGTAATATCCGAAATTTCTTTCTCGTATTCAACAGCCTCTGTTACTAATTCCTCATAATTCATACGCCGCGCACCTCATGTTTTTATTTAAACTCCGTAAACCATGTCAATGATTTAGCTTGAAATTTAGTAAACAATTAACCAAATTTCTCAACGAAGATATCACAATAAAACCAATGTGTCAAATTTGGTGATTGTGTCAATGCGTCGATGTCAACAAAGAATTAAAAACAGGAAAGATGTGTGAGGATAGCCGTGAGGATAGATACGGCATGGAGGCATGGAGGCATGGAGGCATGTAGGTATGGCGCAGGTATTGCGCAGGGCGCACGTTTGCAGGTTTGCATGATCTTACGGGGTTTGATAGAATTCATAATATCATGAGAAAGAAACTCTACCGGTGGCAGGAAGAATGCCTGGATATATGGCGAAGAAATAGATGCAGAGGCATTGTGAACGTAACAACGGGCGCGGGTAAAACCATGTTAGCGCTGGCTGCGATTTCATTTCTTGAGAAAAATGACGAGAATACTTGCGGGGGCAGTGAAATCCGCTATAAGATTGTCGTGCCAAAGGTATTCTTAGTGAATCAGTGGAAGAATGCACTCATTGATGAACTCGGAATTCCCGATGAGCAAATAGGCTTTTATTACGGCGCTCGCAAGGACAAACCAGATAGAAAATTCATGATCTATGTTATAAATTCAGCCAGATACTCTATTTCCCGGCAAATACTGGCGGATTATCGTAGCGGTTATTCTGTTTTTCTGATAGCGGATGAATGCCATCACTATGGCAGTACTGAAAACGTCAAGATATTTGATTTCCTTCCTTTGATTGACGTTAAAAAACTGAATTATTACTCGCTTGGGCTATCGGCAACCCCGGAAACATCGGCGGATGGCAAACTCCTGATTAACGAATTGGGCGATGAGATATATAGATTTAGTGTTTCTGACGCACTTGAATCAGATATCATATGTGATTTTACCATATTCAATATTCAACTAAATTTCTCGGCGGACGAAAGATTCGAATATGAGGACCTCACTGATAAAATAAGTAAGCTTCGCGCGCAAATCATAGAGTTATACCCCTTCTTACAAAATCTGAGCAAAGAGCTTTTCTTCTCATGCCTGAGAAGCATTACGGCAAATAGCGACAACCCTGAAGTGACAGATATAATTGAAGCCTTTCTGTCATTATCATTCAAGAGAACTGAGTTAACGCACTTTGCCGTGTCGAAGAGAAGTTGCGCCCGTGAACTTGTAAAAACGCTTAGGAGCGACAGCAGAATAATTATCTTTGGAGAGCGGATCGATATTGCCGAGGGTATATATGAGGATCTGATCAGGTTATTCCCCGGGGAAGTAGGCAGATACCACAGCCTGATGAGCAACCCGGAGAAAAGAAACGCCTTGTTCCGGTATTACAACTCAGAAATACGCATTCTTGTTAGTTGCCGTGCTCTTGACGAGGGACTCAATGTTCCTGAAACCGACGTAGGTATAGTTGTTTCTTCCACACAGACGGATCGGCAACGCCGCCAGAGGTTAGGCCGGATTCTCAGGCGTAAAGGGGTGGGGCGCGCTGCAAGTTTATACTACTTATACATTCTGGATTCCTATGAATACAGGGAGTTCTTGAATCTGTCCTCTGGCGACGCAGAAAGAGTAAACACATATAATCTGTCGTTTGACGAATATAGCCTCACATTCTCCTTCCCCGAATATGAGAATTACAGTTCAAAGGCGCTCGATAGGCTTTCAAAAGAAACAAAAGACGCGATGGTTATCTCCGAGTTTATGAAGAATATTGAAAAAGGCATGGTAAATAGCGACTTTTTGTTGACAGAGGGGAATTGCATGGCAAGAGTAAAGTCCGCCACAACAACTGAAGAGCGGAATTATTTCATTACCATGCTCTATATCATAAGAGAACTAAGGCGGGCTAACGCCCGCAACCCCTTTATTACATAGATTTTTTGAACAATTCTAATATTTTATCGATTCTTTCCCTATCTTTTGAAAACTGACTGACGAGTGTGTCAAAAGCGATTAATAGCAGAATGCTATAGTTGTTTGCGAAAATAAAGTTACCAAGTTTTTCCCCTACTAATGTAGGGTAAAGTTCGATAATTTGCGAGGCGATTAAAATGAAAACATAAAACAAATGCAAATCTGTCTTGAAGGAAAAACTGTTATTCAAGCCCATTTGAAGCGAATTAAATTTTTCCCTTGGATCATTCTCGTCCTTCATTATTTGCGTAATATACTTTTCTGATTGAATCATTTTTAGCGTAAGCTCATCCATAGCCAAAACTATAATAATTAATGCAAGATTTCCTAAATATGCGAATAAACGAGAGTATTCGAATAGCCATGTAAATACGGAATATGAAACAAACCCATATATAGCAATATATATAAGACTAAACAAAAACGTGCGTATTTTTTTATTGTTTGACATCGAATTTTCCCCTGTTCTTATTTTCTGGTATTGTTTGCCTCAAGTTGCGGCAGTATATTTCTAAAAAAGCAAATCCCCTATAATCATTAATACAGCAATCAATCCTATTGTTTCAATGGCGCCACTCTCTTTTCCTCCTCGTTATGACGCCAGTTTCAATTATTTTTTGTGCGTTCCCTGATTTCGCTGATGCTGTGACCCACACACTTACAGGCACTTATAGCAACACGAATCAGCCATGCCCGATCGTGGGCATCGCTTTCAAAAGGGCGGTCATGGAGAATGAACTTCAATACATCAGCAGTATACACCATCATGAGCATGATAGCCTTCCCTGGTACAATTTTTAATATCGCAGTAGCTGTGGAAATCGTGACCATCGCTCGCAATATGCCCGAAGCAGCCCGAAGCAATACACCCCGTCATGGGAATGGTATCCTACTTTTGCACAGTTTTCAATGGTACAATACCCAACTTGCTTCATCGAACGTATCGACGGAGTCGCATAACAAAAACAGAAGAAACACCGACGAATACGATCAGCCGATAATCAGCAGTTTTGTAAAAGTTTTTCACGACCAGCTTGATGATTTCTTCTCCGGTTTATATGGCGCTTCCTTCAAGGGACAAGATTACCTGCACCGGGCACTGTTGACAGGGATACAGCGTGTTGTCAAGGAAAGAATCTTCTCGTAACTCAACAGCATATGCATATTCTCGGTGATAGAAGAGCGCTATTCGCACCATTTTTGGTTTACTGAAAATGATACGCGGGAGCTGCCATATCGATGTCGTAGCTCCACTCATACGATTCAAAGTGGAACTCACGCATTTTATCAAAAATAGCCAGGTCTTCATCCTGCCAAAGCGCCAAGAGCAGACGAGTCGCTGTGTTGCAGTGTCGCTATGTTGCTGTGGCGCTACGATGCTATGTTGCTGTGGCGCTACGATACAATGTTGCGGTGTTGCTGTGGCGCTCCGATGCTATGTTGCTGTGTCGCTCCGATGCAATGTTGCGGTGTTGCTGTGTCGCTCCGATGCTATGTTGCTGTGGCGCTCCGATGCAATGTTGCGGTGTTGCTGTGTCGCTCCGATGCAATGTTGCTGTGTCGCTATGTTGCTGTGTTGCAGTGGGTCGAAGTTACGGACATGATTTTTGCAAACGCGACTTAAATGCAGGGTGTAAACTCCTAAAATGGTCCTGAAATGCGCTGTTTCTTTTTTATGAATGTTTGTTGTTATGCAATGGTGAGTATGCTAAAATTAGTTTCAGACTCAGCAATGGTTAATCAACAATACAAAAGCGAGGTATCATTAAGGACACAAAAGCAGGGCGGTTCTAAATAATAAATAAGGTGTTGATAAAGATGAATTTTAAGCTTGAACGAATTACTTTTTCGCGCGATATCATGGGCGGACAATCGTGCATACGGTATACGCGAGTTCCGGTATCTTTAATTGTAAACATGATTGCAAATGGGGCTACATTTTCAGATGTGCTTCGTGATTATGCGTATCTCGAAGAAGAGGATATTCGGCAAGCACTCAAATATGCATCATGGGCGGCAAGTGATCAGGTTTTGGCTATATGAAACGAGGCTAAGCTAATGAAGTTTTTGGCAGATATGGGAGTATCGCCTAGATGTATTGAATGGTTACGCACTCAGGGATATGACGCGGTGCATTTGTGTGAGCAATAACTACATAGGTTGTCGGACAGCGATGTTTTGAGTAAAGCAATAACCGAAAACCGTATTCTTTTAACAGTAGATTTAGACTTTGCCCGGCTTGTTTCGGAAATGGGGACAGTGGATTTGCCTACAGTGGTTATATTCCGCTTAAGTGGATCAGCGCCCACAAAATATAAAAACCAAAATTGAAGCTATTTTACCAGTTTTAAGGCAGAATATTGAGCGAGGCAATGCTGTTCTATCTGTTAGCGATAATAGTATTCGTATTCGTAATCTACCAATAAATAAAGATGCGCCATAGCGCATAAAACTATGCATAATTAACCGGTTACTGGAACACAAAGGCCTCTGAACTTTTCAGCATGTACTTCGACTTACGAACGCATCCCTCGCAGTCTCCGTGAGAAATGAGCGCAATCCGCGCCGTAGCCATGGGGAATGCACTAACACCACGCCGTTGCCGCGGGAAATGAGCGCAATCCGCGCCGTAGCCATGGGGAATGCACTAACACCACGCCGTTGCCGAGGGAAATGAACGCATTCCACGCCGTTGCCGTGAGAAACCAACTCACTCCGGCGAAGCTAAAGTAGAATTGTTGAGGAGGAAGCTAAAATGTCATTGAGCATATTCGGAGAGAAAGCGGAAAAACCAACTGAGGACACTCTTCATATAGCCTTAGGTGAAAGCAAAACCCTATGGGACGAAATCAAGAATCTAGTTGAATCAGCTTGCGGCGATTATAACGATGAATGGAAGTATTACACTAAAAAAGCAGGATGGTCGTTTGTTGTCAGGAGCGGGAAGCGGACTATTCTATATTTAATACCGCAAGACAAGTTCTTCAAGGTTAATATTGTACTAGGTGACAAAGCTATTGCCGCTGCTCAAGACGCCAGCCTGCCGGAAGCTATCAACGCTCTGATTATGGGAGCGACGCCATACGTCGAGGGGCGAAGCATTATGTTTGACATTGGCTCTTTAGATGATGTGGATTCAGTGAGGAAATTAGTCAGAATAAAAGCGGAAAAATAAAGATAATTGTAGATAATTGAAGATAATTAAAGATAATTAAGATAATTGAAGATAAATACCTGTTTGTTAACATGGAGAACGCGCATGAGCGAAAAAACCAGATGCTTCGGCAACACCGATATATATATCGACTATCACGACAATGAATGGGGGCGTCCTGTCCACGATGATACCCGGCTTTTTGAAATGCTCATATTGGAAGGGGCTCAGGCAGGTCTTTCATGGATTACCGTCCTGAAAAAGCGAGAAGCATACAGGGAAGCATTTGACGGATTTGATCCTCGAAAGGTCGCCGCCTACACCGACGCAAAGGTCAAAGCGCTTATGGCGAACGTAGGAATCATCAGAAACAACTTGAAGATCAACGCGGCGATTATCAACGCAAAGTTGTTCTTGCAGATTATAGAGCAGCATGGCAGTTTCGACGATTTTATCTGGGGTTATGTGAATCACAAACCGATCGTCGGGCATTGGGATAAATTCGAGGATATGCCTTTGACTACGCCTGTCTCTGATAAAATAAGTAAGGATTTGAAGAAAATAGGCTTCAAATATGTTGGCTCGACCATCATCTACTCGTTCATGCAGGCGGTAGGCATGGTGAATGACCATCTAAAGTCGTGTTTTGTTTTTGATGAAATAGCAAATGAAAAGTAATCAGGTAATTTGCATTTCGCAATACTGCCAGGAATAAATTGCAAAAAAATTGCGAAGACTGGAAAATTGGTATAATATTTATTTAGTTACCTGTGTATACCGCTTTTGACAAATCGTTTACAATCGTTACGGCGTGATGTCATATAAAAGAAAAGAGGTTAATAAACTGGTGAATAAACAAGAACTAATTGAATACTGCCTATCGTTTTCCAACTCGTACGAGGATTTCCAATATGGTTCAGAATATGCAGCAATCAGATATAGTTCGAATCAGATAATATTTGCTTTGGTGTATGAATGCGACAATAGGCTTTGTGTGGAGCTAAGATGCGATGACACTGATATAATACGCCAGGCGTTTGATAGTGTCGAGCCAGGCAGACGAATGAAAACATTCTGCGTTGTGGTCGAATAGGAGGTGAATTATGAAATCATACCGAAAAGAACTGCATTACAGGATCAAGACCCGGCGAGCTTACGTTAATATCACGCCACAGGTCGAAGCCGCGCTTGCCGAGAGTGGAATCCGTGAGGGGCTGTGCCTTGTCAACGCTATGCACATCACGGCAAGCGTGTTCATAAATGACAACGAGAGCGGCTTGCACCGCGACTTTGAGCGCTGGCTTGAAAAACTCGCGCCGGAAAAACCACACAATCAATATGACCATAATGGCTATGAGGACAACGCCGATGCTCATCTGAAGCGCTCTGTCATGGGGCGCGAGGTTGTTGTCGCCGTCACTGGCGGCAAACTTGATTTCGGAA
>WRNQ01000049.1 GCA_009776565.1 Synergistaceae bacterium
CGCGGAGGTCGTCCTCTGCCGCTTTTATTAGACTAGCGCTATATGGAAATGTAGGGGAGGCAACCTGCCTCCCGTGTTTGAATGCGCAAAAAAAGCGGGCGGGCAGGGGTTTTATTAAACGAGGCGGCCCNCTACGNNNCCGTCACACGCGGAGGTCGTCCTCTGCCGCTTTTATTAGACTAGCGCTATATGGAAATGTAGGGGAGGCAACCTGCCTCCCGTGTTTGAATGCGCAAAAAAAGCGATGGTCTGGGTTTTTAAAAACGGGCGGCCCCCTACGGGGCCGTTCCGGCTGCCAGAGCGGGGCGATGGTCTGGGATTATAAATGTTTTTTGTATTTCCTCTGTGTTCTCTCTGTTCCCTCTCTGTACCTCTGTGAGAGGTTTTTTGTTTTTGCTTTTGTCTTTTTCTGTCAACTGACCACTGACCACTGACCACTAACCACTAACCACTGACCACTGTTGCCCCTTACAACGCGCTTACAAATTTATCGCCTGCGATTATGATGTGGTCGTCAAGATTAATTCCCAACAGCTCACCAGCCTCGCTTATCCTTTTGGATACTTCCCTGTCTTTATTGCCGATATCCAGTGAGCCGCTTGGATGATTATGGGCGATGATTATTGAAGCCGCTCTGTCCTCTATAGCCAGAGCAAATACCTCGCGTGGATGAACGAGCGAAGCCGTAAGCGTGCCTATAGTTATGGTATGAGTTTTAATGAGCCTCCTTGCTCCATCAAGAGTGAGCATTACAAAATGCTCCTGCTTCTTGTTTTTTATAAAAGCAAGCTGTTCTGCGGCTTTTTCCGGATTGTCTATAAGCGGGCGGGTTTGTTTTACAAACTTCCTCCGCCAATACTCCAAAGCTGCAAATACAACCGTAGCTTTGGCGTCGCCAATGCCCTTGACAGTCTTAACATCTTCTATCGTAAGATTTTCTACGCCAATCTTCTCGATGGTAATGCTCAGGTTCCTGGCAATTTGCCTGAAGTCGTTGTCCTTGCCGCCGCTGCCTATTACCGCTTGAAGCAGTTCTGTATCGGTCAGGGCTTCCGCGCCTTTCTTGTTCAATTTTTCACGTGGCATATCCTGTTTGTTTTGCATATCGAAACTCCTTGTTTTAACGTTGGAATCAATTATTTATATCAAATTTGATTTGATATTACAATCTTTTTCGCAAAAAAAAGCCCTGGGGGGGAGTTCCTCGGCGGGAGCAAAGCCCCCGCCCTACAATGCATTAAAGATGCGGTATAATATTTAAATTAATCCTGCTATAGGAGGGTAATAATGCGCGCGTTTACCAATCTTAAAAAATTTGTTGATCTTCTCATGGAATGGTTATGTATAGTCCTGTTAGCTATAATGACCGTTTTAGTGACCTATCAGGTCGTTACCCGGTATTTTTTTAATAAGCCCAGCGCTGTATCCGAGAATACCGCGCAATATCTTTTCGTTTGGATGGTCATGTTCGGCAGCGCTTATGTCTTTGGCTTAAAGGAACACCTGGATATTACTATCCTTAAGGACAAATTCGCTCCG
Source organism: Synergistaceae bacterium (assembly GCA_009776565.1). The sequence continues at coordinate 1,540 of WRNQ01000049.1, forward strand.
TTTATGAATCTTATCGTTGAAATATCAATAAATATCACGCTCTTTGTGTTTTCTGCCGTCATATGTGTCCTAGGCGGCTACCACGTGACTGTTTTGCAATTGGGGACGATGGACGCGGCAACAGGTATCCCGATGGGTTTCATTTACGCCTCTATTCCTGTTTTTGGCGCGGTAATGCTGTTTTATGCCGTATATAACACTTGCCTTTCCGTACAGGAATATAAGACAAATGCTGTTGGCTCAAAAAGTAACGCAACTACAACCATGTAGGAGGAAGAGAGTAAAATGAGCACTTTAGCAATTGTCGGCATTATTTTAGTCGTTGGAATAGCAGTGACGCTTGCTTTAGGTTTTCCAATCGGTCTTAGCATCGGCGCCGCTTCCGCAGCTGCGCTGATGGTCATACTGCCTTTCAACCAGGCTGCGATTATCGGAGCGCAAAGAATGTTTTTAGGCGCTAACTCGTTTGCCTTGCTGGCAATACCTTTTTTTATACTTGCCGGAAATATAATGAATAACGGCGGTATAGCCAAACGTCTGATAGCATGTGCAAAGCTTATAGCAGGCGGGTTGCCGGGGTATTTGGCACAAACCAACATTGTGGCGAACATGCTTTTTGGCGCGGTCTCCGGATCAGGAGTTGCCGCCGCTGCAGCTATGGGTGGTATTTTGTCTCCTCTCGAAGCAGAAGAAGGTTACTCCGGGGAGTTTTCCGCTACGGTCAACATTGCGTCCGGACCGACAGGCATGATGATCCCGCCAAGTAATATCATGATAATCTATGCTACCGTTGCAGGTTCGGTATCCATTGCGGCGCTATTTGTCGCAGGATATATACCAGGCATACTTTGGGGCATATGTTGTATGATCCTTACAAGTTTTATCGCAAAAAAGCGAGGCTATGTAAATACTCAAAAACATACCTTTAAAGAGGTGCTGATGGTCTTGTGGCAGGGCATTCCAAGCCTGATGTTGATAGTTATTGTCATTGGCGGCATTTTGAAGGGCGTCTTCACCGCTACGGAGGGTTCCGCTATTGCCGTGGTATACTCGCTTGTTCTCAGTTTTATTTACCGTTCCATTAAAATAAAAGATTTGCCTAAAATTTTATTAGCCTCCGCAAAAACGACAGCCGTTGTCGAATTTTTAGTTTGCGTATCGTCCGTTCTGTCTTGGATATTGTCTTTTACAAGGATTCCGCAATTGATTGCGGGTAGTATTTTGGGTTTTACCAGCAGTCCAGTTGTGATTCTTTTAATTATAAATATTGTTTTGCTAATAGTCGGCACATTTATGGATCCTACGCCGGCCGTACTGATTTTTACTCCTATTTTCCTGCCCATCGTCAGCACATGGGGAATGCACCCCGTCCACTTTGGTCTTATAATGGTCATGAACTTGTGCGTGGGTACTATAACTCCGCCTGTTGGCGCTATATTGTTTGCAGGCTGTAAAATAGGAGGCGTAAAAATAGAGCAGGTATTTAAGCTGCTGCTTCCATATTTTGCAGTGGTTATAATATCCCTTATGCTGGTTACATACATACCGGCTCTGTCTCTTTTTATCCCAAGAATGTTAGGTCTTATCCAGTAGTGAAAGGAGAAAAGAAGAAATGAACCCCAAGATTATTATTTGCGATTGCGACCATAAAGACGTTGAACCCGAACGCGCAGTATTTGACGCGGCTCATTTAGATTTCAAATGGCTGCGGTGCTCAACGCAGGACGAAATAATAGAAAAATGTCAGGGGGCTGTATGCTTCCTTAACCAATATGCCAAAATGGATGAAAAGATTTTCGCAAATATTCCAACGCTGAAATTTATTTCACGATACGGAGTGGGNGTTGACAACGTCAATCTAGACGATGCGGNAAAGTATGGCGTGCAGATAGGGAATGTTCCGGATTATGGAACAAACGAAGTGGCTGACCATGCCGTGTCGCTCATGCTTGCTCTTGTGCGAAAAACATATATGGTTGCGAATATGACGCGCGCGGGTTTATGGAATTACGCGGAGATTATTCCGGTTCACAGGCTTTCCGCAAGGACGGTTGGCATAATAGGCGCCGGACGAATAGGCGTTGCCTTTGCAAACAGGGTCCGGGCTTTTGGCTGCCGCATAATTGCCCATGATATCCGTCATGGCAAGGAAGGCTTTAGTTCCCTTGATTTTGTGGAATACGTAAAAACAGTTGACGAGGTACTTGCCGAGGCGGATATTCTCAGCCTCCACTGCTCGTTAAATGAGGACAACCAAAAAATGATGAACGCAGAAAGCTTTGCTAAAATGAAGGACGGCGCTTTTCTGATAAATGTCGCGCGAGGCGGGCTTGTGGACGAAATTGCATTGGATGCGGCGCTTGCTTCCGGAAGACTTGCGGGCGCGGCATTGGACGTTGCGGCAGTTGAGCCGCTCTCAAAGGAAAGCCCGCTTTTCCGCCACAAAAATCTGATGGTAACGCCGCATATGGCCTGGTATTCCGCAGAATCATCCATAGAGCTGAAACGCAAGTGCGCGGAAGAAGCGGTTAGGTTTGTTAGGGGGGAGAAGATTCACTACCCTGTCAACTGCTTATAAATCGAACGTAGGCTTCGTTGTTTCTGCTCCCCTTGCTCGACGTAGCTCTAACTACGCCATCGCGGCGGTTCGCAGAAGCCGCCTCGCCTACGTTCGATTTTGAGTCGGAATTAAGCGTAGGTTTCGTTATTTCTGCGCGCCCTACGCTCGACGTAGGTCTGACTACGCAGTCGCGCCTCTGTCGCAGAAGCCGCCTGATGAAGAAACTAAGCGATTCGCACAACTCGCTAAAGCTCGTTGGCTCACTGCTTATCGCCTACGTTCGATTTTGAGTCGGAATTAAGAGTAGGCTTCGTTGTTTCCGCGCGCCCGACGCGAGACGTAGGTCTGACTACGCACTGTGGTGTTGGAAAAACGTTGTAATTAGTTAAGAATAAAAGTAAAGAAATCTCTAACAGAGGCACAGAGGTAACAGAGAGAATAGAAACGACCGTCCGCGCGTGACGGCCACTGTAGGGTGCGATGCCACATCGCCCCGCCTTGACTATGTACACACAATGGTATATACTTCGTAGAAAGAGGGGATGATATACAATGGAAACCACAAAAATCACCAGGACATTCAAAAACGGTAACAGTCAAGCCGTCAGGATTCCCAGTGAATTTAAACTTCCTGACGGCGACGTGATAATCGAAAAGATTGGCGGTGCAATTCTGCTGATTCCAAAAAACGACCCGTGGAGGCTGTTCGATGAAAGCCTGAATGGGTTCTCGGACGATTTTCTTGCAAGCGGCAGAAGCCAGCCTGAAATGCAAAAGCGCTCCGTTGCGTTCGACAAATAGCCATGTATCTGCTGGATACCAATATCTGCATCTACGCGATTACAGAGCGGAGCCCTAAAGTCATCAGCGCGCTTAAAAGCCATCCGATCGGTGAAATCTTACTATCAGTTATTACGCTTGCGGAACTCGAATACGGAGCATCGAAAAGCGCGCATAGAGATAACAACCGCTTGATGTTAATTGGTTTTGCATCTCCTTTCAGAATCCTACAGTTCGATGATAAAGATGCAGAAATGTTTGGAATGCTGCGCGCGTATTTGGAACGCGCAGGAACGCCTATAGGACCTTACGACTTGCAGATAGCGGCGCAGGCATTAGCAAGAAACTGTGTTCTGGTTACTAACAATGTCAGAGAATTTAAAAAAGCGCCAGGTCTGAAAATTGAAAACTGGACTATATAGAAAGGAGTGATATGTTGTGAGAGCAATTGTATACGAAGGACCGTACAAAATTTCGGTAAAAGAAATACCAATGCCCGAGGTTCGGGAAGGTTGGGCGTTGGTAAAAGTGTCCCATGCCGGCATTTGCGGCACCGATTTAAATATTTACGCCGGAACGCATCCAAGAGCTAAAGCGCCTTTGGTAATGAGCCACGAGTTTTCCGGGACATTGGAAAGCGATGATGTCAACGGGATTGCCAAAGGAGAAAAAGTCACCGTTTATCCCCTTCTTTCCTGCGGCGGGTGTGAACCTTGCCGCTCGGGAAACGCTCATGTCTGTAATTCGCTGAAATTATTAGGTATAGATGTTGACGGCGCTTTTGCCGAATATGTCCAAGTCCCGGAAAAGAGCGTCATCCGTTTGCCCGCAAATGTGTCCGGGTTGGCGGGAGCGCTGGTGGAACCTGTTGCGGTTGCTGTGCATACTCTGAGGGAAAAGGGTTACAAACCGGGAGATAACGCGCTCATATTTGGCTGCGGCCCGATTGGGATGAGCATTGCCATAACATTATCCGTCTTTGGTTCGGAGTCGGTTTTAATGATGGAAACCGATAAGGCAAGGGCTGAATTAGCCCGGGAAATGGGGTTTGAAGTATTTGATCTATCGGGGCTGAGTGTTGAATCATTTTGTAAGGAGCGTACAGGCGGCAACGGGTTTGACTGGGTATTCGACTGCGCTGGCGTACAGCCGGTCGCCGACGTTTTGTTTGACGCGGTAAAGGTGAAAGGGAAAATTGTGGTTGTGGCGGGATATAAGAAACCGGCTGCTGTTCCTCTTATAAAAGGCATGTTCAAAGAAGCCGATATGCTATTTGTCCGTGTGTACCGGTTGGGAGACTTTGCCATTGCCGCGCAAATAGTTGCGCGGACGCCGCTTTATGAAAAAATGATAACGCACGTCCTCCCTGTTTCCGAAGCGCAAAAAGGTTTTGACCTGCTGACTACGCAGGGAACGGGAGCTGTAAAAGTAATGTTCGATTTTAATGGAGGGACAACATCTTGAAATTATTTGATTTGACCGGAAAATGCGCGTTAGTTACCGGCGGAGGCCGCGGGCTAGGCCGCGGTATGGCCGAAGGGCTTGCCGAGGCGGGCGCCAAAGTGGTTATTTTAGGTACGAGCGCCGCTGTTACGGAAACTGCACTGGAAATGCGCGCGGCGGGGTTGGACGTTACTGGACTGCAAGGCGACTTATCTGCGCGCGAGGACATTCAGGGAATTTTCGGGCAGGCGGTTGGGCTATTGGGAGGGCGGATAGATATTTTGGTCAACAATGCAGGCGTGCAGCGCCGCAATCGTTGCGAAAACTTTACAATTGAGGATTGGGACGCGGTTTTAAATGTAAATTTGGACGCTGTTTTTATACTGTGTCAGTTGGCGGGGCGGAAAATGATTTCGCAAGGCGGGGGAAAAATAATCAACATGGCTTCAATGCTCAGTTTTTTTGGAGGATTCACAGTTCCCGCGTACGCTGCCAGCAAAGGCGCCGTTTGCCAGTTGACCAAGGCGTTGTCAAACGAATGGGCTTGCCGGAATATTCAAGTTAACGCCATAGCGCCCGGCTATATGAGTACAGAAATGAATACTGCGCTTATAAATGACGAATCACGCAACAAGGAGATTACAAACCGAATTCCCGCCGGTCGCTGGGGAACGCCGGACGATGTTAAGGGACTGGCTGTCTTTTTAGCAAGCGCCGCTTCCAACTATATTTCCGGCGCCGTTATTCCGGTGGACGGAGGCTATCTGGCGAGATAAACATTTTGGCTAGCCATTCAAAGAATACTCCCCAGAAATCTCCTTCAGGAGAAGGGTTCATTGAAATATTTATTTCAAGCTCGTCGATAGATGGAACCCATATATTTAGAGCATTCACCGGAAAATCTGTATTAATGAGGTTACGAGCAAACTGTATAGCTTCTTTTTCACTATCTGAAACTTCGAAGAACAGACCGGATAGAATTATGCCGCTAAGCGGCGAATAAACATTGCGTATGCTCTTCCATATCCTTTCTGTGTTGAGAATAAGCCAGCTAAGCATTCTTTCGTTGGGCATACCAACATCTTTAGTGTTAATTTCCGATTCGATATCTTCCGGATTCATAACGCCAATCAGAAGAGTCTCATCTTTTTGCGCTATGAGAACATTCGGCGCCCCTGGAACTAATCTTACCGCAAGTACCTTATCCCATTCATCAACTTTTGGTTCGGTTACAGTCGCCGTCTCTTCCAAAGCTTTGGATATAGCGCTTTGAAACTGAGCTGCAGCGCCATTTTTGCCTGTAAGAGCTACATATCCGCCGAATGGCATAGTAATACCAAAAAACTTAGTATCCAGCCCGAGTATTATTGCTGTTGATCCAGAAAACATGTTTCCTATATCTACTTTTGAAATCCCAAATTGTTTTGCAATATATAAAAACATCGCCCAGTCAAGGGTAAGATCCATGTCTCCTGTTTTCATAAGCCATTCTTCGATATCGTCTGTATCATCAAGAAATGTATCGCCGCCAATCATAAAAAATGGAATTCCTTTTCCAGTCATCGGAATGGGCAAGAGAGCTTCCTGATCCTTTTCAAGAGCTTTTTGTTCAAGATTGCGGATTTTTGACATCAGTTTAATTACATTGCCTCTGGTTTTAATATTCCATATCGAGTTTTCGTACGAAAGCCCGATTTCAATCTTTAAATCCTCAGAAGTATCAGCAATTTTCCTGGATATGTTTAAAAAAGCAATGTTTGGGTATTCTAAACCGGCCAAGCTCGTTTCAGCGCCTGACTTTATGGCGTCAACAACCGAAAGGACCGATTCTTTGGTATCGAATGTTATTATTTTATCTCCCTCAATATAAACATAATTATCCTCATAGAAGAAAATTCCGTCGCTGTCACGTTCAAACTCAAAATCCGCAAACGAATCGTCGATTGCTTTCATTGCTTCAAGAACCGGCTCTCCCAATGATAGGACAAGATCAAACAACGAAAGCTTTCCGGATTTTACAGCTTCTTCCAACGTTTTATTGCCATCCTGAAGGGAGATTATCATTCCGCCGTCATAAATCTCGGAATTCACATCATCCATTACTATTAATAAAGCAAATCCCCTGAGGTTGGACTTAGACAGCGCTTTTACAATGTTACTGATTTTGATTAGCGGGTCAAGCTCAAAATAAGAAGACATCGGCGCCAGCGCTTCGAATAATCTTGACGGATATAAATCCTCTAATAGCTTTCCCGCGTCCGTAAACCTGACAGCAATTCTTGAGTATGAGCCTGTTTCTTCTGTTTCTATTTTGGGAAGAAGTGTCAGAAGATCGGCGAAACAAACGCCGCAAGATAGTAAAACAGCCAGAAAAGCGAATATTATGGTTCTAAAAAATCTATTTTTCACGAAACTTGCCTCCTCATTGTTATCCGGGCATAATTACAAAAAGCTCGTTTTGAATAATACCGTTTTTTAATTTGTATTGCAATAATTAGTTTGCGATTGCCTCTGCCCCGCAGCCCTACTTGAACTTTTGCTTAGCATTCGTTACAATGATAGTAATGCCTGACATTCGTAATTCAAGGTTTGACTATTATTTTCAGCTGCTGCAAAATGTGGAGGTATTTTCTGGAACATCAAAATATAGGAGGCTATTTAAATGAAAAAGGAAATTAAGACCGACAAAGCTCCAAACCCTATCGGACCATATTCGCAAGGGATAATATCCGGGTCGCGTATTTACGTATCAGGGCAGGGACCAAAAGATCCGGTTACCGGGAATATCCCTGATGGGATAGCAGCCCAGACTCATCAAGCGCTAAAAAATATCCGCAGCATACTCGAAGCGGGCGGCGCCTCAATGGATGATGTTGTGAAAACAACAGTCCATCTNACTCATATGGGTCATTTCAAGGAATTTAATGAAATATACGTTCAGTATTTCAACCCNCCTTACCCTACGCGAACTACCGTTCAAAGTACGCTGCCAGGCATATTTTTTGTTGAGATTGACGTAATTGCGGAGCTTGATAGTTAATTTTACATGAGACTTATCATTCTTATGCTTTCGATGGGAAGCGTCGTAGCTTACGGGTACGCTCTTGCAGGCTGGGGGATAAAATTCCTGGGGAGGGAAATAAATTATCAATATGTCATTGGTGGGCTATCAGGCGGGACGATATCGGCAATTCTCGCAATCTGGCTATGGAAGTTATGGCTGCGCAAAGAAGAAAGCTATCTTAATTCAGACGCCGCTAATCGCGACGTCCCACAAAAGGATGATTGAGCAAAACCAACGATGCATACGTTCAATTTAGGTGAGGATAAATAATTGAATAACAGAGTACTACTACACATTTGTTGCGCGCCAGACGCTACAATTCCATGGACGGAACTCAGCCTTACTGAAAATCTGAGTATTATTGGATATTTTTATGGTTCAAATATCCATCCTTCGGAAGAATACGACAAGCGCAGGGAAGCTGTAGAGATACTAATGAATAACGTGAAGGGGCAATGTATTTATCCTGCCCCTTCGCCGGATTTATGGCTCCAATCAGTGAGCGCTCTTGCTGATGAACCTGAAGGCGGGCAAAGGTGCGCTATATGTTTTTGGCTGCAACTTGAGGGCGCCGCTAAAGCTGCGGTCGATTCAGGCTGTTCACACTTATGTACAACTCTTACGATTAGCCCTCACAAAAATGTGGACCTAATAAACTCCATTGGAAACGAAATTGCCGATAATTACGGGTTGGTGTGGCTGAGGCGTGTATGGAGAAAAAATAACGGCTTTCTTAATTCCGTAAAGATATCGAAATCGCTGGGGTTGTATAGACAGAGTTATTGCGGATGCATCTTTAGTATGTGTTAAATTGAACGTATGCATCGTTATTTTTGCTCCCCTCGCTCGACGTAGGTCAAACTACGCCGTCACAGCGGGTCGCAAAAGCCGCCTCGCCTACGTTCAATTTCGATTCGTTAGAACGTATGCATCGTTATTTTTGCTCCCCTCGCTCGGCGTAGGTCAAACTACGCAGTCGCGCCTCTGTCGCAAAAGCCGCCTCG
>WRNQ01000050.1 GCA_009776565.1 Synergistaceae bacterium
TGAGTTGGGCAGCATTTTCCTGAACCAGCATTTTAATCTGTTCATTGCTAACCCTCAGAACAGCTTCAATACCATTATCGGTAGAGGCAAGCTCAATATTTACTCTTCCAAGATCCGGAGGGTCAACAATAAGCACTGCTTTTGTATTTTCCCCTAAGCGGACAAATCTAACGACATTAGCAATACTTTCGGTAAAAGCCGGACGCCCTCTGTTAATAAGATTCATTTGCTGNGAGTCCGCTAAACTTTTTGTAGCGTCATTACTTAGTAAAGAACGCTGCTCGTTTATTCTATGCGTAAAATCCTGAAACTCCAGGCGATTTTCGGCTGTAGGCTTATCAAACTCATTCTCAGTAGATACATTTACTTCTTTGTTTAGATTATTCTTATTTTTAACATCAAATTTGTCGTTATTACTCAATTCATCATCGTTAAAACCTGGGACGTCATTTTCGAAGTTTATTGTTTTGGGGGCATTATTCTTTTCTGTATCAGGAGTTTTAACGGGTTCAGTTATTTTCTCCATTGTATTTTCCTGTTCATTAAGAGCAGATGATTGCGGAGCTTTTTCATTCGGTTTTGTATTTAATTTTTGGTCACGTTTCCCCGGAACCTTGACCATTTTTTGGTTAATATCAGCATACGCCGGATTATCTGGCTCTTCACTGATATCAATATCATTCTTCTCATTGATTGTAAATGGTTTGTCAGGATTATCGCTCTTTGGGATATTTAAGCTGACTTCCTCATCTTCTTCGTAACCAAGAATAAATGATTCATGTAAAACAACTTCCTTATGGTCAGTTTTATCATCCATATTTAATAAAGCATTCGTATTGACAAGCGCACTTTTGTCATCAATTTCCACATTCCGGTCGTTTTGAGTAAAAGGTAAATCCCTGTCAACAGAAATACGCTCTTTAGTTGCGGGGGGAGCGTATAAGGCGGAAGAGTCGGATACATTCTCGTAAAACTCTTCATCAGGACTTAATGGAATAGGAAATACTTCATCTTCAGTCATTATATTTGAATATGAAGCATCATTTATTTCATATTCCTGACTGTTAGTTAAATCAGTATTTATTAAATCACTATTTGTCAAATCACTTTTTAATTCCACTTCTGGATTGTTTATGCTATCATTTTCCAGGTTTTCAACAATGGCAAAAGGCGCTGCCATTTGAAGTGCAACATATAATAAATTGTCATCATTTAAGCCGGCATTTTCCTTCTCTTTTTCAATAACATTTTCAACTACAGGGATTGATTCTTCAATTAAATCAGATGAAAAGTTTTCGCTCTTTACGCCTATTTTGCGTTCCGGCGAAATAGGGTTATCAATGAAAACAGGTTTTTCTGCATCGACAGGGGGCGTTTTTGTAACTAAACGAGAGTCTTCTGTTTTCAGAACGCTCGCAAATTCTTCAAAAGAAACGCTATTTTTTGTTTCCTTTCGCGTACTTATCATATTATAGTTAGGAATGAATAAATCTTTAGCTGACTGTATCATAAAAATATCACTCGCCTGTTTTATTATTATGGGTTTGCAAGGTCTTCGGTTATTCTTGCCGCTTTTACAGGATCCATTTTTTCCAATATGGAAGCTCGTGTATCCTGCGGTAATTTTTTCATCATATCCACTGCCAGGGAATTGGGAAGCTGTGCCATTATCTGCGCGGCTCTGCGCGGGGACATATCACGGTACGTATTGGTCAGTTCCCTTATTAATTCTGCTTCTTCAGCAGTAGCTTCACTCACTCTTACGTCTTTCTCTTTTTCCAATAAATCAGCTTCCTGCTTATTAATTCTTTGCCGCCTTTGTTCAATGTCGCTTGATAATAATTCAGATTGACGGGACATCGCCATCAATTCTTTTTCCTTAATATCAAGCCTGTCCTGCCATTGTTGAAGCTCCAGTTTGCGGCGTTCCGCTACGGTTAAAGTATAAATTTCCGGAACGTCAAGATACTCCACGAGATAGTCTCCGATGAAAGGAATTTTTGGGGATAATTCCCAAACATATGGCCGGACGTCAATATATCCGCCAACATGCATTCCTGTTATAACGCCGGATAGCAGCAAGATTAAAAGAAACAGGTATTTAAACTTACTACGCTTCTTTGGCTTTTTAGAAATTTGAGCTGCCGAAGAAATCGAAGCGTCATTATTGACATCTTCGTCTTCAATTATGCCGCTCAACTTTTCCGTTCTCTCCGCCGGCATCCTGTTTCCCCCTATTCATCCTGCAGCATTGCCAAAATTTTCTTAACATAGTTTTGAGTTTCCGCAAAAGGAGGAACTCCATCGTACTGAACGACTCTGCCTGGACCCGCGTTATAACCGGCAAGCATTTTTACAATATCTCCGTCAAATGTATCGGATAATTGAGAAAGGTATTTTACCCCCCCGCGAATGTTTTGTTCAGGGTCCCATGCATCAGTTACGCCAAGCATTTTCGCAGTCTGAGGCATAAGCTGCATTAGCCCCATTGCTCCTTTGTAAGAAAGAGCGTTTGGATTATTTGCCGATTCCACTTGTATAACTGCGCGGATTAAATCTTCATCCACTCCGTATTCTTTGGCATAACGCGTTATATATTTATCCCAGTTGGATTTGTCGACATTTCTTTTTGCGCCTGGTATTTTTGCGCCGCTTGTTTCAAATGAGTCAATATTCAATTTAGGCAGACTATTACTCTTGTTAGTTTTTTTCTCTTCTGTCTCCAGAAGATCAATAAAACGCTCCTTTTTTTCAGGATTTATCTCAATTCTCGTCTCAAAGTTTTGGAAAGAACGTCCTTTTCGTTCTATTTCTTCAATGCGCCCAAGAACTAAACTCATGCTTATCATATCAGGCTTCATGTTTACACCTCCTTTGGAGTAAAGCGGACACTTGCAATATCGTCAATTTCCTGTTGCTCAATAAACAGGGCTTCCATATTCCATGTTTTAACCAGATTATCTATATGTTTGTCTATTATCTTGACATCTTTATGTTTTTCTATCAGCCTGTTTTCAGTGTCCGCTATCATTTTGCGCACCGAATTCAGTGACACTGATTCCTTATTTATATTCTTGTCTATTACATCTACTACCTGACGATGAAACCAGATCTCTTGCGTGGACAGGACGGCGCCTTCGCTTACTGTCAGAAAATTGTTAAAGGCTGTTTTCTTCTCAGTATTTAAAAATGAGAGTTTATTTAACAGTCCTTCTTCTTCATTTCGTTGAGAACGAAGACGAATTTGCTCTTCTTCACGAAGTATTTCCCTGGTTTTTAGAATGCGGTTAAAACGATCTACTTTGGGAATCATTTTTGCGCCTCCTGTTAATTCAGTTATCAGTTGGGAGCTAATTGTAGCAAGCGTTTTTTTGTCTCTGCAAAACTTGACTTTTCTTTAACTTCCTGCATTAAAAATTTTCTTATAGGTTCTAGATTCTTTATGGACCAGTCTATTTTGGGATTGGAACCTGCTTTATAAGCGCCAATATTAATAAGGTCTTCCGCTTCCTCGTATATTGCCAATACTTCACGAACACGTCCCGCTGCCGCGTTATGTTCTTCAGAAACGACATTAGGCATTACTCTGCTTATGCTATCAAGTGAATTGACCGCAGGATAAAAACTTTTCGCGGCAATCTTACGCGATAGAACGATATGTCCGTCAAGCACCCCCCGCACAGTATCCGCAACAGGTTCGTTCATATCGTCTCCTTCAACCAGTACCGTATATATTCCTGTTATGCTCCCATACTCCCCAGCGCCGGCTCTTTCCAACAGAGCGGGTAAAAACTCAAAAACTGAAGGCGTATACCCTCTTGTCGTTGGAGGTTCACCTATAGCCAGGCCGATTTCCCTTTGAGCGCGCGCTACTCTTGTAATTGAATCCATCATGAGAAGGACATTTTTGCCGCTATCCCTGAAATATTCGGCTATCGTGGTGGCTGTAAGGGCGGCGTTAAGCCTTATTAGCGCAGGTTGATCGGATGTAGCGATAACAACAACGGAGCGTTTAATTCCTTCTTCTCCGATATCCTTTTGTAAAAATTCGCGGACTTCCCTTCCGCGTTCTCCGATTAAACCTATTACATTGACATCCGCTGTCGTATAGCGCGCCATCATCCCAAGCAAAGTGCTTTTTCCAATTCCTGAGCCTGAAAAAATCCCGATTCTCTGACCCGAACCAAGCGTAAATAGCCCGTCTATTACTCTGACGCCAACCGAAAGCGGCGTTTCTATCATTTGCCTTTTAAGTGGATGAGGAGGGTCGGCATGAAGCGGGTAAAAATCGGTAGTTGCAATAGGTCCCTTGCCATCGAGAGGTTCTCCCATCCCATCAAGAATCCTGCCAAGTAAAGAATGTCCAACTCCTATACCCAAAGGCTTATCTGTCGAAATCACCTCGCAGCCGGGTCCAATTTCTCTTAAGCTGCCAAGAGGCATAAGAAGCACGCGGTTTTCTTTAAACCCTACTACCTCGGCGTCGAGTCCAAGCGAACTATCATCGCGAAAACGTATTTTACAAAGATCGCCAACCCTTACATCAGGTCCCTGAGATTCCGCAATTAAACCGACTACCTGAACAATTCTCCCGTTAACTTTAATAAGTTGAAGGTTTTCAAGCCGCGACTCTAAAACTTCAATGAGCGGGGCGCTCATTCTTCAATGGCTCCTTTTTTCTTTCTTTTGGTTTTACTTTTTGTTTTATCTGGTTCAACCGTTGATTCTTTTGAAACTTCACGGTATAAATCCGCTATCTGTATTTCAATTTGTTCCAACTGCAAACGCCATCTTGCATCGTATATACCAAGATTAGTTTCTACAATGCAGCTGCCGCGTTCAACACGGGCGTCAGGCAAGAATTCAAGGTGTTTTATTCCTCGTAAAGATTCCGTCATTTTATCTGTTTGAAATTGAATGTTTCCTATATCAAAAGGAGAAAGGTATATTAAAATCCGATTCTTATCGCTGACGCGCTCCATAATTCCTTCGAGAACCATGCGGGCTGTATCCGGATTCAATTCGACTTCACGATTCAGCATAGCGCTAAGCGTTTCTTTCCATAGACGCAACAATCTTGCGTCATTCAGTTGTATAAGTTCTTTAAAATTATTCTCTATTTCCGCATGAATTTTTTCGAAAATAGAAATAATATCCGCAAAACGAGCTTTATATTCTTCTTCCACTTCAGCTTTTGCTTTTTCCAATCCTTCATTTTGCCCTTTAATGAACCCTTCGGAATAACCTTTATCAAATGCTTCGGAACGGGTTTTTTCGGCTTCTTCAAGGATTGTGGAAGCTTCCAACCTTGCTTCCTTTGTAACTGTTTGCCGCTCAATTTCAAGTTTACTCTGCATTTCAGCTTGAAGTACAGTCTCGCGATTTACCAGTTCCAGTTCCGTCTTTTTGAATTGTGATGACAACTCTTCGTAATTATTCATCGACGATTCCAGTTTGTTTGCAAGAAGTTTAATTTGAGATTGCAGCGAGCTTATTTTATTTTGAGCAAGGTCAAGTTCATTTTCATGAGAGCCCTTATCAAAAGCGTGTTCATTTTCTAAAAGCTTGATATCTGCCATCCCAACGCGGACAGCCTCAGGAAGAACTTTAACAGCTCGTATTACATTACGGCGAATGTTGTTATACAACTAAATCGTCCTCTCCACCTGTTGAAATCACTATTTCACCGGCCTCCTCAAGCGAGCGTACGACGTTGACAATCTTCTGCTGTGACTCTTCAACATCCTTAACCCGGACAGGCCCCATAAAGTCCATATCTTCTTTGAGCATTTCAGCCGCGCGTTTTGACATATTCTTGAAGAACTTATTACGAAGCTCTTCCGTGGCGCCTTTAAGCGCAAGACCAAGCTCTTTAAGCTCAACTTCCCTGAGAACTCTTTGAAGCGAACGATCGTCAAGACGGATAATATCTTCAAATACAAAGAGTCTCTTCTTGATTTCTTCAGCAAGTTCGGGATCGTTTTCTTCCAAATATTCCATGATATTACGTTCCGTGGCTCTATCCGCGCTGTTTATTATTGCAACTACCGCATCAACACCACCCGCAAGCGTAAAATCCTGCCCCATAACCGAACTAAGTTTACGTTCAAGCACTCTTTCAACCTCTCTCAGTATTTCAGGCGTTATTCTATCCATTTTTGCTATTCTTTTAGCCACCTCAGCCTGCATTACAGCCGGCAATCCGCTGATTATCAAAGCAGCTTGCGGAGGCTCCAGATATGACATAATGAGAGCAATTGTCTGCGGATGTTCCCCTTGAATGAAACCCAATACCTGCTGCGCGTCCGTATGGCGCATGAAATCAAACGGACGCACCTGAAGGCTGGCGGTAACCCGGCTAAGCAAGTTTTGTGCGCGCTCGGGGCCCAATGCCCTTTCAAGGATATCTCTTGCGTATTCAACTCCTCCGCGTGCCATAAACTCGCGCGCCATCAGAATTTCCTGAGCTTCTTTCATTACCTCTAACTTGAGATCAGGCGGAACTTTTCTGAGATTGGCAATCTCAAGCGTTATTATTTCTATTGAAGTGTCGTCGAGCAATTTATAAATCTCGGAAGCTATTTCGTTTCCCAGTGTCACCATGAGAACCGCAACTTTTTCTCTGCCAAGAAGGTTTGATTTTTTATTCACCATAGCTCTTCACCTGCTAATCCTCAGATAACCATTCATTGACCAGGCTGGAAACTTCTTTGGGGTTGCTGCGGGCATAAGCTTTTATCTGTTCTTCAAGAACTGATAATTCTCCTTGAGCCGCAATCATCTCGGGCGAAGTAAGCATTTCCTGAATAGTAGGAATATGCCTTGATTCCTGCAACGTTTTGTTCACAGCCATCGCAGCCTTTCTTCTCTTCCACCAAAGTATTGCCAAAACCGAAATAATCAGCAATAAAATTAAGCCTATTACGCCTCTGATAATTAATTGTTTTCGCGCTTCCCGTTCTTCCGCCTCTCTCAACATGTCTAAAATAGATGTTGTAAAAGGCATCGAAACGACGCTTACGCTATCGCCGCGCGACTCGTTTATTCCAATAGCGTCAGAAACAACCCCTTTAACGATATTTAAAGTCTGTTCCTCAAACTCTCCATCAACAACGACAGAAGCAGTTATACGATTAATTTCTCCGTTTTGTCTGACTTTTTTTGTTTCAACCGACGATAATTCATAATTGCCTGTGTTATCAGCTTTACTGTATTCGCTGCTTCCACTGCCGGTTTCTATGGAGTAACCGGGGATATTCGTCGTGGTACCAGGCGCGCGGGCAGGGTCCATATTATTTCCCACGTACTCTTCTTCTAAAGAATGCCTGCTGCGAACAAATACGCTTCCATTTGGACCCGGAATATACATTATCGAAGTTTCTGTTATTTGATCAAAATTAGCGTCAACAGCTATTTCTACAGCAACTTTACCGGAGCCATAAATTTTCTCAAGCACGTTTTTTGCCTTCTCTACAAGCTCTCTTTCCAATCTTTGTTCATGCAGCCTTTTTATTGTTGTTATAACGCCGTCCGGGCCATAAATTATACTATCGTCTTTTATCATATCCGTTAGAATATTTGATTCTGTATCCACCAATGTTACTCTTTCAGGCGTTAATCTCGGAACGCTTGCGGCTACCAGATTAACTATAGCTTTCACTTGTTGAGGGGTTATCCGGTAACCGGGACGAAGTTTCAATGTAACTCCAGCGCTGGAAGGGTTTAAGTCTTTCTTGAATAATTCCCGCTCATTGACAACAATATTGACCCTTGCGCTTTCGACAATGTCAAACTGTTTTAAGTTTCTTGCCAGTTCCCCTTCAAGGGCGCGCAATTGTATCATATTAATCTGAGGTTGAGTTTTCCCAAACGAATCCTTCATGATTTCACTATAGTCAATAAGTGTTCCGCTTTTGGGTAAACCTGCGCTGGCGAGGTCAAGCCTTAATTCATCAACCTGATTACCCGGAACAAATATGGCTTGAATTCCGGGTTCCAATCTGTAAGGTATGTCATTTTCCCGGAGATAATCCATTATTCTCGACTGATCATCAGTATCTAAACCCGAGAAGAGGCGCACATAAGACGGAGAGCTTCCCAAAATTATAATGAAGACAAGCAAAATCAGCACTCCGCAAATTGCCAGGAGTATTGACAATTTTTGCCACCTTTCAAGGGTCGACCACAGCATTAATGATTTATCAATATATTGTCTGAATTTATTCATTTATTGATCAACCTTGTATTCGTGAAATCTGTTGATAAGCCTCCACAAGTTTGTTGCGAACTTCCATGAGCATTCTCATAGCTAATTCAGCGCGCGACGAAGCAAGGACCACCTCGGAAATGTCTTCCACATCGCCTGTCGCTAATTTTTCCACTAATTTATCCGACTCCATTTGTAAATCGTTTACCTTTATCAATGACTCTTTCATTAAGCTTTCAAATGACTGTATTTCATTTATAGTACTTGAATTCACAGTCCTTTTTATGTCCGTGTTGACGCTTTTCATTTCATTATTAGAAAGATCTATCATAAAAGTGTTCATTTTTTATCTCCTTGATATAACGTAAGAAGGGCGATACCCTTCAAAGACTCTGTAAAAACTTATGAGCGCAAGATATCAAGCACGCCATTCCACATGACTTTTATCGAATCCGTAACCGCAAGATTTGCTTCGTAGCCTCTGCTGGCTACAAGCATATCCGTCATTTCCCTGACAACATTGACGTTTGGAAAAGCAACATAACCCGCTTCGTTTGCATCCGGATGGTCCGGTTGATAGACTAACCTTGGAGCAGTCTGATCAGTCGCGATTTTAGTAACTCTAACGCCGCCAATGTCTTCGTATCCTCCGATTGCCTTATCATACATCTCGGCAAATACCGGAACTTTTCGTTTATAAGGACCGCCATTTGAAGTACGAGTGGTATTGACATTAGCCAGGTTCGATGATATTGCGTCAAGCCAAAGACGATGCGCCGTAAGAGCGCTACCCGCTACATCCATACTTTGAAAAACCTTCATACGCTTCACCTTCCGGTTATGACGGTACGCAGACCGTTTAATTTTTTAGCTGCAAAACGGCTCATAGCAGAATAAAGCATTCTGGCCTCAGAAAGAATAGCCATCTCTCTTTCCGGGTCGACATTATTCCCATCAAGGCGATAAATTTCGTCGGGGACCCTGATTTCCACAGGTTGAACATCAGCAACGGCATTAGGTAATGTAGGAATATGCATATCATTCGTAAGCTTCATTTTGAGCTTTTTTCCTGAGTCTATGACATCACGAAGCTGGTCCTCAAAAGAAACGATACGTTTTGCATATTTTGGAGTATTAGCATTAGCTATGTTACGAGAGGAGGCGGTAACTCTCGCAGCTAAACCCTGTAAATCTTTCTCTATAACTTTCCACGTAAAATCAATCATATGTATCCCTCCAGATTTATTCTCGGACGGAATGAAAATAAGCTTAACTAATAACTGCATTAATTCTCAATATTAAATTGATATTGACTTCATATGACATTTTTTTGTAGTTTGCGTTAATGATTAAAAGACAAGGGTTTCTGTGTGGCTCACTCTTACCAGTGAGGGATACGTTTTTTGTTGTTCCGATTCAAAAGTAAAACGGCGGCTCCGTTTTGCAGGATATACTACGTTGTTTTAAACCGAAACAAGAATTAGATAGGTAGATGATACGTATCAACAAAAATTACACTAATTTTTATCGTTAGAGTATAACATAAAAAGAGAAATATTTCCATAGTGCAAAAATATATTTTCGATAAATTATACCACAAAAAATAACAAAAAAAGAACATTATCTAAGTTCAGCAATCAACATTAATTCTCATACATTTTTAATTTTGTCAAATTAGCTTCCGAGCATCCGCTTATGTTTTTGTTGTCGCGTAATGAAAGTTACAGCGCGCGCAGAATATAATCCATTTAATTTTTTAATACTTATCCACGCACATAAAAATTATACTACAGATTTTGCCCAAATGCAAAATTAAATTCAACATGCAAGCCCCAACGGGGCTAAAGAACGATCCCGCCCTGCGTCCCCTACATTTTTATGGGGCGATGGTTGTGGTTGATTTGAGCCCCAACGAAGGCTATCGTAGTTATGTTGCACAAACCCCCGTCGACTTCGTCGACACCCCCTTTGAAAAGGGGGCGGTTCCTATAACGAAGGCGTTCCGGTTATCTGACGATCCCGCCCTGCGT